>VGAV01000008.1 GCA_016870695.1 Actinomycetota bacterium
CCGACACGTTCGTGCCGCCCTGCGCGATCCGTGCGTCGAGCCCGCCTTCCATCCGTTCCACGAAGTCCCGACCCTGCGCGATCTCGAGCGCCCGCCAGAGCTCCTCGTCGGTCGCCTCCTCCCGACCGAAACGGAGATTGGATGCCACCGTCCCGCTGAACAGGAAGGGGCGCTGCGGCACGAGGCCGATGCTCTGCCACAGCACGTCGAGGTCGGCCTGCCGGACGTCGACGCCGCCGACCCGCACCGCGCCGCCGGTCACGTCGAACAGGCGCGGGACGAGCGACACCAGCGTGGTCTTGCCGGATCCGGTGGACCCGACGATGGCGACCGTCTCGCCGGGGGCGGCGGCGAAGCTCACGCCGCTCACGACGGGCGCCTCCGCGCCGGGGTAGGCGAACGCGACATCGTCGAACTCGACGGCGCCCGGCGCGGGGAAGGTCGCGACCGGGTCGGAGGGACGCTCGAGCGTCGAGTGGCTGTCGAGCACCTCGCCGATGCGCTCGGCCGAGACGGCGGCGCGCGGGATCATCACGGTCATGAAGCTCGCCATGAGCACGCCCATGAGGATCTGCGCGACGTACTGCATGAAGGCGAAGATCGTGCCGATCTGCACGGCGCCCGCGTCGACCTGGATGCCGCCGAACCAGATGACGCCCACGACGGTGACGTTGAGCACGAGCATGGCCAGGGGGAACAGCAGGACGAACAGCGAGCCGACCTTGCGGCCCACGATCATGATGTCCGTGTTGGCCTCGCGGAAGCGCTCCTCCTCGATGCGCTCGCGGACGAAGGCCCGCACGACGCGAACGCCGGTCAGCTGTTCCCGCATGACGCGGTTCACGCCGTCGAGCTTCGACTGGTAGCTGCGGAAGAGCGGCACCATGCGCGCGATGATGAGACCCGCGGCGATGAGCAGCGCCGGGACCGAGACCCCGATCAGCCAGCTCAGCCCCACGTCCTGCTGCAGCGCCATCACGACGCCGCCGATGGCCAGCAGCGGCGCACTGACCAGCATGGTGGCGCCCATCATCGCGAGCATCTGGACCTGCTGCACGTCGTTCGTGTTGCGCGTGATGAGCGAGCCCGCCCCGAACTGCGTCAGCTCCCGCTCCGAGAACCCGCTCACCTTCTCGAACACGTCGCGGCGGATGTCGCGCCCGGCCGACATCGCGGCGCGCGCGGCGAAGTAGGTCGCGATGACGGATGCCGTGATCTGCCCGAGCGAGATGACCAGCATCAGCATGCCGCGCGACCAGATGTACCCGGTGTCTCCACGGGCGACGCCCTGGTCGATGATGTCCGCGTTGAGACGAGGCAGATAGAGGGATGCCATCGCGGCGGCGAACTGGAAGATCAGGAGGGCGATGAGCAGCGCACGATAGCGCGTGAGGTATCGGGTGAGGATCTTTCCGAGCACAGGGGGCCCTCCGTAGATGAGGCGAGCGGCGACGGGACCGCTCCCCCAGCCTGGCACGGACCTCCGACACGGGCGAGACCCCCCGCGCGCGGCCGCTGCGGGTCCCGACTACTCAGTCGCCCAGCGGAGCCGTGACCGGTGGCATCCACAGTCCGCGGGTCGGCTCGTAAGCTGGGGCCATGTCGCGACTGCAGGCCGACGCCCCCGCCGACCTCTGGGTGCCCGTGACGGGCTCCCTCGGGCTCCGCGGCCGCCGTCACCGCAAGGCCGCCATCCGGATGCTCCTGAGCCAGGGGCGGGGCGCCGGTGCGACGCCCCGGCCGGGCGGCGGGGTGTTCGCCTGGGCGCTCAGCCAGGCCACGCCGCTGCTCATGCGGCGGGCGGACGGTCGCGTGCTCGTGTGGGTGTGGAAGTCCGACCCCGAGCTGCTCGTCGTGATGGCCCAGCTGCAGCAGGCCACTCCCCAGCTGCGCACGGCACGGGCGATGATGCCGATGGAGTACGACGACACCGAGGCCTTCCCGAACCCCCACCTCGGGGTGGGCGAGAAGCTGGCGATGCCGCTGCCGAAGGAGCCCGCGGCGCCGCCGTTCGCGACCTACACGTGGGACACCGGTGCGCACTTCGTCACGCTCACCGCTGTGAGCTCCGACCGCGAACGCTTCGGCACCGTCCTGCGCCCGGTCGACGACATCGCCCGGACCCTCCGCGTCGTCGACGACCTCAACGTGGGCGAGGCCCCGACCGTCCTGCGGCTCGGCCCCGCCTGACCGGCGGCCGCGTCAGACCGGCGGCGCGCCCGGCGACGGCGTGACGGCGCCGCCCGCGCCCGTCACGCCGCCAACCGCAGATCCTCGCGCGGGCTCGCCGTCTCCCATCGGCCGCTGCGCACGCTGTAGTACACCGCGCACGCCGCGGCCGTGGCGACGCTCAGGGCGGGGACCGGGGAGCCGCAGCCGGCGACGGTGACCGCCAGCAGCACCGCCGCGACGACGACGTCCGTCCGGCAGGTCGCGGCGCGCGAGCGCGTGCGGGTCTTCGGCGTCACGATGAACCGTGCGCGTCGACCGCCGAGGACGCCGATCACCGCGCCGGCGGTCGTGAGCAGCATCGACGAGTACAGGGCCATGGCGCGAACGACGAACAGCAGCGCCGACACGGGGTCGCGCCCGCGGAGGCGGCGGAGGGTCTCCGGCACGAGCGGCAGCACACCGCCCGCCCCGAGCGTCAGCCCGACCCACGCCGGGAAAGACGCCCCCGCCGAGGCGGTGAGCGTGGCCGCCGAGAAGACGAGCAGCAGCGCCGTCACGGCCACCCCCACCGTCGCCGTCGTCATCTCCAGCAGCAGGTCGATCTTGTGCCATGCCCGCAACGGCGAGCGCAGCAGCGAACCCGCGTACCGCCGCATCATCTCCACGTTGCTCTGACTGAACTTCTCGTGCTGGGTCTTGAAGGCGGCGTAGTCGACGGGGAAGTCCTCGACGCTCACGAGATCGGCGGCGTACGACACGTCGAAACCGTGCCGGGCCGCCTCGATGCTGAAGGCCATGTCCTCCGCGACGACCTCCGGGAACCCGCCCGTGGCCCGCAGACAGGTCGTGCTCACCAGGCCGCCGCGCCCCAGGAAGCAGGTGGAACCGAACGCGGACCGCACGAGCATCGTCGTGTGGACGTGCGACTCCAGGAGCGGGCCGAACTCGTCGGCGAAGCCGGTCACGCCGCGGCGGGTCGTCTGACGTCCCTGCACCACTCCGACCCGCACGCCCGAGGCGGCACGGTCGGCGGCGTGATCGAGGGCCCGACGGACGAACGTCGGCGGCAGCTCCTGGTCGCTGTCCATGACCACGACCCAGTCGTGCGCGTGTCCGAGCGACAGGAAGTGGTTGAGGTTCCCCGCCTTGAACCCGCTCCGGTCGGCGCGACGCACGACCTCGACACCGGTCCGGCGGGCGAAGGCGTCGATCGCGGCGCGGCTGTCCGGCCGGCGGGAGTCATCGAGGATGTACGTCGTCACGGGGTGCGTCTGCTGCAGGGATGCCGCGAGCCGGGCGCCGTCGAAGTCGTCGGCGGTGCAGTAGAGCAGCGCCACACTGTCATCCGAGGGGTGGTGCGGGACGGGGCGCAGCCGACGCCGCAGCAGCGGGTACGCGGCCAGGACGACGAGCGAGCGCACGGCCATCGCCCACACCGTGCCGATCACCGCTCCCGCCGACAGGGTCGCCGTCGCACCCGCCCAGGGCGCGCCGAGGTCCACCGGTGGCAGGACGCTCACGGCGAGGGCGACGAGACCCGCCCACAGCGTGAGGAGACCGGCGAGCAGCAGACGGTCGGTTCGAGTGCGCATGGGTCCATCCCATCGGCAGCGCGGCCCGCGCGGGAGGGGTACGACCGCACTCCGGGGTGCAGCGGACTGCCACGGGGGCGGGCGGCCCACACACCCGGCGGGGTGCCACTCCGGCGAACTGCCTCTCCGGCGGGCGGCCCGCACACCCGGCGGCGCCGTCACCCCACGCCGAACCCCACCGGCTCGCCGTCCCGCGACCGTGCGGCATCCAGGTAGAGGAGGACGGCGCGCACGCGGCGATGACCCGGATCGGACTCGTCGAGCCCCAGCTTCGCGAAGATCGACCCGATGTGCTTGGAGACCGCGCTGTCGCTGAGGTGCAGGAGCCGGCCGATCTCGGTGTTCGACCGCGCCTGCGCGATCAGCGCCAGCACCTCCCCCTCGCGAGGGGTGAGCGCATCCAGGGCCGTGCCCCCCGTTCGCCGTCCGACGACGGTCGCGAGGATCTCGGGGTCGATGACCGTGCCACCGCCGACGATGACCTCGATGCTCCGAAGGAAGTCGTCGACGCGGCCGATCCGGTCCTTCAGCAGGTATCCGAGCGACCGGCTGCTCTGGGCGAACAGATCGTTCAGGTAGGCGCTCGCGACGTAGTTCGACAGCAGCAGAACGGGGAGATCGGGGAACTCGCGTCGCAGGACCAGCGCGGCGTCGACGCCGTCGCTGCGGTGACCGGGCGGCATCCGGACGTCCGTGACGACGAGGTCCGTCGACGTCGGGCCCGACCGGACGACCCGCAGGAGCGCGGTGGCGTCCGCTGCCGTGGTGACGGCATGTCCGGCGCCGGTCAGCAGGGAGCAGATGCCCTCGCGCAGCAGGGCCGAGTCGTCGGCGACGACGATGTTCATCCGGGGGGACCTCTCGATCGCGTCACTCCTCGGGGATGGCGGGCACCTCGAGGGTGAGGGTGGTGGGCCCACCGACGGGGCTCGAGACCGCGAGCGTACCCCCCAGGTTCCGGGCCCGTTCGCGCAGGCCCCGGATGCCACGGCCGCCGTCGACCGCCGCGCCTCCGGCGCCGTCGTCCATGACGCGCACCACGAGGCTGTCCGCCTCGGTCGTCAACGTGACGCGGATGGCGCTCGCGTCCGCGTGCTTCAGGGTGTTCGTGACCGCCTCGCTGACCGTGAAGTAGGCGCAGCGCTCGACGTCGGCGCGAAAACGCCGGTCGAGGGCCGAATGCACGGTGAGGGGGAGGACGGACCGCTGCGCGAGCTCCTCCACGGCCGCCGTCAGGCCGTGGTCGACGAGCACGTCGCTGTGCAGTCCGAGGACGGTGCGCCGCAGTGTCGCCAGGGCGAGTTCGGCGCTCTCCTGGGCTTTCACCAGCTGGTTCACGACCTCGGACATCTTCTCTTCACCCTCATGCGCACGCGCCTGCGACAGCGCCGTCCCCACGCGGAGCGTCGTCATCACGAGATGCTGCTGGGCGCCGTCGTGCAGGTCGCGCTCGATGCGCTCCCGATCGCTCTCGAACGCGGTGATGAGAACGGAGCGCGAGCCGCGCAGCTCGATGACGGCGGTCTCGAGATCCGCCTCGCGTGTGGACAGGAGCAGCTGCACCACCCGCGCCTGCACCCGGGCGAGCACCCCCGTCAGGTACCACCCGATGAGGACGACGAGGACTCCGGTGATCATCCAGAACGTCAGCGACCGGGAGTCCCCGACCCGCGCGAAGGGGCCTCCGGGGAAGGGCAGGGGCTCGGGCGGCTGGAACCCGAATCCCGCGGCCTTCACGTCGTCGTGGTAGCGGAAGACGGCCGCGGGCAGCACGATGACGAGCAGCAGCACGACCGCGCAATAGGCGATCACGGCCAGCTGCACCAGCCCGAAGACCAAGTGATGACGTACAGCGCGGCGACACGGCCGGCCCGGTCCGGACGGTAGGCCCGGCGCACCCACCCGACCGGACCCGCCGGCGGCGGAGGAGCTGCCGACCCGGTGATCGGCCGTCCGATCAGCGCGCCCCGCCGCCGTTCGATCGCGATGAGCGCCTGAGCCACGAGCGGGACGAGCGGCAGCGTCACCAGGCCGATGAGCGTGGTCGCGCCCCAGGTGGCGAGCAGGATGCTGGTCAGCCGGTAGAGCAGGAGGAGCGGCGCCTGACTCACGCGACGTGTGAACGCGCGCAAGCGGGTGACGTCGGTCGGGGCGGGCACACGGACGACGCTAGGCCGCGCACACGGGCGGGCCCGAGGGAGGGGTCCTCACTCTGCGGTGCATCGCGCTGCACTCTTGCCCTGAGCTCACCCGGGCAGGCGCCCGGCGGGGCTCAGTCGTCGCGGCCGAACGGGTCCCGCGGTCGCCAGAGGACGACGTCGGTGGCGCGCCGCACGCGCGCCCCGTGACGGAGGGTCACGACGGATCCGGTGGCCCCGGCCGCGAAGACACGGGCACCGGGGCGCGCCTGGCGCTCGGCGACGAGCTGCCGCTCGAGCTCGCTGACGCGGCGCGACAGCTCGTGCACCCGCTGCTCGAGATCGAGCAGCCGTGCGATCGCCGGCAGGCTCATGCCCTCGCCGGACAGGCGGGCGACCTCGCGCAGCTGGGCCACGTGACGGCTGGAGTACCGACGCGATCCGCCCTGCGTGCGCGCGGGGACGACCAGTCCGAGCCGGTCGTACTGACGGAGGGTCTGCGGGTGCATGTTGGACAGCTCCGCGGCGACCGCGATGGCGAAGATCGGCGCGTCCTCGTCGATCTCTCTGTCGGACACGTCTTCTCCTCTCGTCGCTCCGATGGGGCACGGGCTCCTGGCATCCGATCATTCCGGATGCCAGGAGCCGCGGTGTCACGAACGCGCTTTGGACATCAGGTCCGCGCGCGGGTTCTCCTTGGGCTCGAGCGCGTGGAAGCGCTCGAGCGCCTCGCGTGCCGCGTCGTCGAGGTGGGCGGGCACCGCGACCTGGACCTCGGCGAGCAGGTCGCCGGTCGCCTTGGTGGTCTGGATGCCTCTGCCCTTCACTCGCAGGACCCGCCCCGACGGCGTGCCGGGTGCGACGCGCAGCCGGACCGGCTCTCCGCCCAGGGTGGGGACCTCGATGGTCGCGCCGAGCGCGGCCTCGGTGAACGTCACCGGGACGGTCACGCGCAGGTTCACCCCCTCGCGGGCGAACACGGGGTGGGGACGGACGGCGACGGTCACGACGATGTCGCCGGCCTCGCCCCCGTCGGGCGAGGGGCGCCCGCGACCGCGCAGCCGGATCTTCTGTCCGTCCGCGACGCCGGCCGGGATCTTCACCTTGAAGGGCTTGTTGTCCTCGCCCTGCAGGGTGATCGTCTCGCCCTTGGCGGCGGTGACGAAGTCGATCGTCGTCCGCGCCGTGACGTCGGCACCGCGCTGCGGCCCGCCGAACCCGCGGTACCCACCGCTGGTCTGGCCGAACCGGCCGGAGCCGAAGCCCGTCCCCTGCTGCTCGAACACCGAGAAGAAGTCGTCGAAACCGCCCGGCATCGGACCGGAGCCGCCTCCGCGGCTCTGCCCGAACCTGCTGAACACGTCCTCGAAACCGCCGCCGGCACCCTGGCCGCCCGCGGAGAAGCGGGCGCCCGACCCCATCGCGCGGATCTGGTCGTACTCCTCCCGCTGCTCCGGATCGTTCAGGACGGAGTAGGCCTCGCTGATCTCCTTGAACTTCGCCTCGGCCTTGACGTCACCCGGGTTCGAGTCGGGGTGGTACTGGCGTGCGAGCTTGCGGTACGTCTTCTTGAGATCGGCCGCGCTCACGTCCTTCTCGACGCCGAGGACCTTGTAGAAGTCCTTGTCGAACCAGTCCTGACTCGCCATGGATCCTCCTACTCGGCGGGGACGGCGACGACGACCTTGGCGGGTCGCAGCTCCGTCGAGCCGAGGCGGTAGCCGACCTCGACGACCTCGAGCACGGTGGCCACGGTCACGCCGGGGGTCGGAGCCTGGAAGATCGCCTCGTGCTGCTGCGGGTCGAACGGCTCGCCCGCGGTGCCGTACGACACCACACCCAGGCGCTCGGCGACGGCACGGATCTTGCCGCCGATGGCCGCGAACGGCGTGCCCTCGACGAGGTCGCCGTGCTTCTCGGCGCGGTCGAGGTCGTCCATCACCGGCAGCAGGCCCTTCACGGCCTCGCCCTTGGCGCGCTCAATCTCGCGCTCGCGCTGCTCCTCGGTGCGCCGACGGTAGTTGGCGTACTCGGCCTGCACGCGCTTCAGGTCGGTGAGCAGCGTCGACTCCGGGTCGGTGCCGTCCTCGGCCGCCGCCTCCGGCGTCTGCTCTGCGCCCAGGATGTCGTCGACGGTCAGACCGTCGTCATCCCCCTCGGTCGCGGACTGCGGGTCCGACGGCGCGGGGCCGGAGGTGTTCTCCTCCGGCCCCGTCTCGTCAGGACCGGCGCCCGAGCCCTGGGGCTGTTCGTCGTCCTTGTGTGCCATGTCCTATCGCTTACTTCTTGTCGTCCTGCTGGGGCTCGTCGTCGACGACCTCGGCGTCGATGACGTCTTCCTCGGGGTTCGGCGTCTCGCCGTTGCCGGGCTGGCCGACGTTGGGGTCGGCCGGCTCGCCCTGGGCCTGCGACGACTTGTAGATGGCCTCGCCGATCTGGCTCTGGCTGGCGTTGAGCTTGTCGAACGCGGTCTTGACCGCGTCGTCGTCGTCGCCGGCGAGGGCCGACTTCAGGGCGTCGACGTCGGCCTGCACCGAGGTCTTGACGTCCTCGGGCAGCTTGTCGTCGTTGTCCTTGATCAGCTTGTCGACGGAGTACGACAGCGTCTCGGCCTGGTTGCGGGTCTCGGCGGACTCGCGGCGCTTCTTGTCCTCGGCCGCGTTCTCCTCGGCCTCGCGGACCATGCGCTCGATGTCCTCCTTGGGCAGCGACGAGCCGCCGGTGATGGTCATCGACTGCTCCTTGCCGGTGCCCTTGTCCTTCGCGGACACGTGGACGATGCCGTTCGCGTCGATGTCGAAGGTGACCTCGACCTGCGGGATGCCACGGGGAGCCGGTGCGATGCCGGTCAGCTCGAAGGTGCCGAGCGGCTTGTTGTCGCGGGTGAACTCGCGCTCGCCCTGGAAGACCTGGATCGCGACCGACGGCTGGTTGTCGTCGGCGGTGGTGAAGGTCTCGCTGCGCTTGGTGGGGATGGCCGTGTTGCGCTCGATGAGCTTGGTCATGATGCCGCCCTTGGTCTCGATGCCGAGGCTCAGGGGGGTGACGTCGATGAGGAGGACGTCCTTGCGCTCGCCCTTCAGGACACCGGCCTGCAGGGCGGCGCCGACGGCGACGACCTCGTCCGGGTTCACGCCCTTATTGGCGTCCTTGCCGGTCTCCTTCTTGACCAGCTCGGCGACCGCGGGCATGCGGGTCGAACCACCGACGAGCACGACGTGGGCGATGTCCTCGACCTTGACGCCGGCCTCGCGGATGACGTCCGAGAAGGGCTTGCGGGTGCGGTCGAGCAGGTCCTTGGTCAGGTCCTCGAACTTGGCGCGCGACAGGGTCTCGGACAGCGAGACGGGGCCGGAGTCCGTCAGCGACAGGTAGGGGAGGTTGATGCTCGTCGACGTCGAGCTCGAGAGCTCCTTCTTCGCCTGCTCCGCGGCCTCCTTGAGGCGCTGCAGGGCGATCTTGTCGCCGGAGACGTCGACGCCGGTCGTGTCCTTGAACTGCTTGATCAGGTAGTCGACGACGCGCTGGTCCCAGTCGTCTCCACCGAGGCGGTTGTCACCGGCGGTGGCGCGCACCTGGATGGTCGAGAAGTCGTCGTCCTTGCCCACCTCGAGCAGCGAGACGTCGAACGTTCCACCACCGAGGTCGAAGACGAGGATGAGCTCGTCCTCCTGGCCCTTGTCGAGGCCGTAGGCGAGGGCCGCGGCGGTCGGCTCGTTGATGATGCGCAGGACGTTGAGGCCCGCGATCTCACCGGCCTCCTTGGTGGCCTGACGCTCGGCGTCGTTGAAGTACGCCGGCACGGTGATCACGGCGTCGGTGACGCTGTCGCCCAGGTACTCCTCGGCGTCGCGCTTCAGCTTCTGGAGGATGCGCGCCGAGATCTCCTGCGGCGTCCACTTCTTGCCGTCGACGTCGAAGGTCCAGGTGGTGCCCATGTGGCGCTTCACGCTGGAGATGGTGCGGTCGACGTTGGTGACGGCCTGGCGCTTGGCGGTCTCGCCGACGAGCACCTCGCCGTCCTTCGTGTACGCGACCACCGAGGGGGTGGTACGGAACCCTTCCGCGTTCGCGATGACCTTGGGCTCGCCGCCCTCGAGGACGCTCACGACGGAGTTGGTGGTACCCAGGTCGATTCCCACTGCACGAGGCATGTGTCTTCTCCTTGATCCGAGCCGGGGATCCCCACGGCTCCTGGTTGCTGCGAAGTCTTCGGCGACTCGAACCGAGGTTGAGCCGCGATGACTCAACGTTATCGCAGGCCCGCCAAGCGGTCAAGGAGAGTTGATATGAATTGGCTCAACTTCCGCGGCATCCTTTCCTCTGCTCGCCCCGGCACACGACGACGCCCCCGGCCCGAAGGGGGCGCGGGGGCGTCGACGGGATGCCGCGAGGTCAGTCCCGATCGCGCGGACGGCGCTGCGGCCGGTCGCTGCGCTTGGCGGAACGGCCGCCCTGGTCCAGGCGCAGGTCGATGAGCTGGCCAGAGATGCGGGTGTCGGCGAGACGGTCGATCGTGTCGCGCGGGAGGTCCGCGGGCAGCTCGACGAGCGAGAAGTCCTGACGGATCTGGATCGCCCCGAAGTCGTTGCGGCGCAGACCGCCCTCGTTCGCGAGCGCGCCGACGATCTGGCGCGGCTCGACCCGCTGACGGCGGCCGACGGCGATGCGGTAGGTGGCGAACCGGCCGTTGCTCTCGCGGCGCTCGCGCGTGCCGCCGTCGCGGGAGCCGCCGTCGCGCGAGGGGCGGTCCGAGCGATCACGGTCAAACCGCGGCTGCTGGATCGTCTCCTCCTCGAGCAGCAGCGGGGTGTCGCCCTGCGCGACCACGGCGAGGGCTGCGGCCACATCGGCCTCGGGCACGTCGTGGTGCTCGACGTAGTGGGCGACGACGTCGCGGAACGTCGCGATCGCGGCGGTGTCCTCGAGCGCCGCGGTGATGGCGTCGTCGAAGCGGGTCAGGCGCGTGGCGTTGACGTCGTCGACGCTGGGCAGCGACATCTCGGTCAGCGGCTGGCGCGTGGCCTTCTCGATCGCGGTGAGCATGCGACGCTCGCGCGGGGTGACGAAGCTGATGGCGTCACCGGTGCGGCCGGCGCGGCCCGTGCGGCCGATGCGGTGCACGTACGACTCGGTGTCGATCGGCAGGTCGTAGTTGACGACGTGGCTGATGCGCTCGACGTCGAGACCGCGGGCGGCGACGTCGGTGGCGACGAGGATGTCGAGCTTGCCCGACTTGAGCTGGTTGACCGTGCGCTCGCGCTGCACCTGGGCGATGTCGCCGTTGATCGCGGCGGCCGTGTAGCCGCGGGCGCGCAGCTTCTCGGCGACCGTCTCGGTCTCGTTCTTCGTGCGGGTGAAGACGATCATGCCCTCGAAGTTCTCGACCTCGAGGATGCGCGTGAGCGCGTCGATCTTCTGCTGGTACGAGACCACCAGGTAGCGCTGGGTGATGTTCGCCGAGGTCGTGGTCTTGGTCTTGACCGTGATCTCTTCGGGGTCGTTGAGGTACTGCGCCGAGATGCGGCGGATCTGCGCCGGCATCGTGGCCGAGAACAATGCGACCTGTTTGGTCGAGGGGGTGTCGGCGAGGATTGTCTCGACGTCCTCGGCGAAGCCCATCTTGAGCATCTCGTCGGCCTCGTCGAGCACGAGGAACTTCAGCTCGCTCAGGTCGAGCGTGCCCTTGTCGAGGTGGTCCATGATGCGCCCGGGGGTGCCGACGATCACGTCGACGCCGCGGCGGAGGGCCGACAGCTGCTGGCCATACCCCTGACCGCCGTAGACGGGCAGCACCGAGACGCCCTTGATGTGCGCGGCGTACTTCTCGAACGCCTCGCACACCTGCAGGGCGAGCTCGCGGGTCGGGGCGAGCACGAGCGCCTGCGGGTTCTTGTGGCCGGTCTCCATCTGCGACAGCACCGGCAGCGCGAAGGCCGCGGTCTTGCCGGTTCCGGTCTGGGCGAGACCGACGACGTCGCGGCCCTGCAGCAGCACCGGGATGGTGGCCGCCTGGATGGCGGAGGGGGTCTCGTAGCCGACGTCCTTCAGGGCCTTGAGCACGGCGGCATCCAGTCCCAGATCGGCGAAGGTGAGCTGGGCGGGGGCGGTGTCGGACTCGACGGAGTCGACGGGGGAATCGGATGCCATGGGTCCACGGTACTTCGCCGCGCGTCGCGGCGTCGGCACCACTAGCGTGAGCGGTGCGCCGTTGCGGCCGCAGCCCCCCCTCCCGGACGTCCGGGCGCTCATCGAAGGATCCGCGCGTGACCGACAACAGCTCCCCCGGCCCGACGCCGTCGACGCCCGCCCGACGCCCCGTCCTCGCGTGGGCTCTGTGGGACTGGGGATCGGCCGCCTTCAACGCGGTCGTCACGACGTTCGTCTTCAGCACCTACCTGGCCAGCTCGCTCTTCGTCGACCCCGCCGTGGTCACTGCCGCGGGCGGCGACCCCGACGATCCCGCGCTCGTCCGGGCCCTCGCGCACAACGCCAGCACCGTCGGGGTCGCCCTCATGATCGCCGGCATCGCCGTCGCCGTGCTCGCTCCGGTGCTGGGTCAGCGCTCGGACGGCACCGGCCGCCGGAAGCTGTGGCTCGGCGTCAACACCGGCGTCGTCGTCCTCGCGATGGCCGCGATGGTCTTCGTGGAGGGCACGCCGGAGCTCCTCGTTCTGGGGGCGACGCTGCTCGCCGTCGGCAACGTGTTCTTCGAGTTCGCGAGCGTCAACTACTACGCGATGCTCACCCAGGTGTCGACCCGCGAGAACATCGGGCGCGTGTCCGGCTTCGGCTGGGGCATGGGATACGTGGGCGGTATTGTCCTGCTGCTCGTGCTGCTGGTCCTGTTCATCCAGAGCTTCGGCGACCCCGCGACGGGCGGTCTCCTCGCCGTGCCGGAGGAGGGCGGCCTCAACATCCGGATCGCCGTCCTCGCCTCTGCCGTGTGGTTCGCGGCCTTCGCCATCCCGGTGCTCGTACGCGTGCCCGAGATCCCCGCGCAGGAGCGTCGCGTCCGCGTCGGCTTCCTGCAGTCCTACGTCGTGCTGTGGGGCACGCTCCGATCCCTCTGGCGCGACAGCCGTCAGGTGCTGATGTTCCTGCTGGCGAGCGCGGTCTTCCGCGACGGTCTCGCCGGCGTGTTCACCTTCGGCGCCATCATCGCCGCCCAGGTGTTCGGGTTCTCCTCGACCGAGGTCCTCTACTTCGCTGTGGCCGCCAACGTCGTCGCCGGGATCAGCACGATGGTGTCGGGGCGGCTGGACGACCGCTTCGGGCCGAAGCGCGTCATCGTCGTCGCCCTGACGGGGCTCATCGTCGCGGGGACGGCCGTGCTCTTCATCGGCACGTCGCAGGCCGCGTTCTGGGTGGCCGGCCTCGTCCTGACGATGTTCGTCGGACCGGTGCAGTCCGCGAGCCGTTCCTTCCTCGCCCGCGTCGCACCTGAGGGCCGCGAGGGCGAGATGTTCGGCCTCTACGCCACGACGGGCCGCGCGGTGTCGTTCCTCGCCCCCGGCTTGTTCGCGCTGTTCGTGGCGACCACCGGCGACACCCGGCTGGGCATCCTCGGCATCGTCCTCGTGCTGGCCGCGGGCCTGGCGCTCCTCCTGCCCGTGGCGGCGCGTCCGGCCGTCATCCGCTGAGCCCCGGCCCGGGTTCGTCCTCGCCGAGATCACACGTTCCGCGCGAGATCGCGCGATCCCGGCGGCTTCGACCGTGTGATCTCGCGCCGAACGTGTGGTCTCGAGGCGGAGTCCGGATGCCGCGGGCTCAGTCCCGCGGCCAGGAGTCGGCGAGCTTGGAGAGCAGACGGGCGAGCTCGGCGCGCTCGGCGTCGGTGAAGGAGTTCAGCGCGGAGCGCACGGCATCCATCCTCCTCCCCCGCACCCGGGAGACGAGACGCTCGCCCTCGGGGGTGAGGCGCACGCGGGTGCGGCGGGCGTCGTCCGGATCAGGCTCGCGTTCGATCAACCCCATCTGCACCGCCTGCTGCACCAGGCGGGAGGCGCGCGGCTGATCGACTCCGACCGCCTCGGCGATCGCGCCCACGGACAGCGCATCGCCGGCCGCGAGGAGGGCGTCGAGCATGCGCAGGCGCGCCGGTCCGCCGAAGCGTCCGTGCGCGGGGTCCGCCCAGGGCGGTGCGCCGCGTCCCCACGGTCCGCCGTGGTGGCCGTGCGCGTGGCCGGGTCCGTGCTCGCGCGGGTCGCGGTCGTCGGCGGCGAACGGCGGGCGCGGGCGGCGTCCGCGCAGGCGGCCGAGGGCTGCCGCGATCTCGTCGGCGGGGTCGGTGGTCACTGTTGAATTTTACATGTCGCTTGACAAGCATTCGGAATACATGTCACAGTACATCCGTTGTCACATGACATATAACGGCGGACAGCCCGTCGACGAAAGGACTTCCATGAACACCTCTGCACCGACAGATCCCCGCAGCCTCGCTCACCGCCTCACGACGGTCGGCCACGCGCTGCACCACCGCCTCTTCGCGCAGCTGCGCGACAGCGGCCTGCACCCGAAGACCGTCCTGGTCCTCTCCGTGATCGACGGGCGTATCGACGCCCCGTGGATCAGCGACCGCATCGCCCGCGGCGGCACGCGCCTCAGCGCCCTCGCCGACCGGGGATGGATCGCCCCCGCCGACGACGGCTGGACGTCGACGGACGAGGGCCGCGAGGTCCTCGAACGAATGGATGCCGATCAGCAGGCGCTTCTCGCCGACGTGCCCGCGGAGGAGATCGAACGTCTCACCGCCGCCCTCGACGTGGTCTCCTCAGCCCTCGGTCTCGATGAGGACGAAGCCGCCCGCGGACCCCGCGGACGCGGACCCCGTGGATTCGGCTTCGGCCCCGGTCCGTTCGGACCCGGCGCCGGCGGCGGGTTCGGGCCGGGATTCGGCCCCGGTGAGCGCCGCGGCTTCGGCGGACCCCGGTCCGACGACGGCGGCCGCGACGAGCACGGGCGCGGGCGCCACGAGCACCACGGCTCGCACGGCCGCGGTCCGTGCCACGAGAACGGCCACCGGCACGACCGCGGGCACCGCCACGAGCGCGGACACCGGGCGGCGGAGAGCGCTTACGAGCGCGGCTTCGACGCCGGGTTCAGCCGCGGCCGCGAGTCCGCGGCATCCGAGTGATCCCCGAGAACACGATGCGGCGGGTGCCCCTCGGGAGCCCGCCGCGTCGTGGTCCGGTCAGCGTCCGGCTGAGCCGGCGTCGCTCGCACCGACGTCGGTGCGGTGGAAGTTGAGCGCGGAACGCGAGGCCGTCGGCCCGCGCTGCCCCTGGTACCGGTTGCCGTAGGGACCGGAGCCGTAGGGGTTGTCGGCCGGCGAGCTGAGACGGAAGTAGCAGACCTGCCCGATCTTCATCCCCGGCCACAGTTTGATGGGGAGCGTCGCGACGTTCGACAGCTCGAGGGTCACGTGCCCGGTGAAGCCGGGGTCGATGAAGCCCGCCGTGGAGTGGGTGAGCAGACCGAGTCGCCCCAGCGACGATTTGCCCTCCAGCCGTGCGGCGATGTCGTCCGGCAGCGAGACGCGCTCGTACGTGGACCCGAGGGCGAACTCGCCCGGGTGCAGGATGAACGGCTCGTCCGGGTCGACCTCGATGAGCCGCGTGAGCTCGGGCTGATCCTCGGCCGGGTCGATGAAGGGGTACTTGTGGTTGTCGAACAGCCGGAAGTACCGGTCCAACCGCACGTCCACGCTCGAGGGCTGCACCATCGCCGGGTCGAGGGGGTCGAGGCCCAGGCGTCCCGCGTCGAGCTCGGCCCGGATGTCGTGATCGGAGAGCAGCACGCCCCCAGCCTAGGGGTGCACGGCCGGGCGCGTTCCGCGTCTTCACCCGGTCGTTCCGGGCCGCACGCGATCCGGACGATGGATGCCACCCCGTCGCTGTTATGCTGGGCGGGTTGCCGCGAGGCATCCGGGGCTGTAGTTCAATGGCAGAACTTCTGCTTCCCAAGCAGACAGCGCGGGTTCGATTCCCGTCAGCCCCTCAAAGGTCCGACATGCCGGCGCAGCCGGCGTGGTGGGCCTTTTGCGTGGGTGCCGTCGGAAACGACCCGCCCCGGGTGGGCCCACGCCGCCGGAGGCTCCGCACGCCGCGCAGCGGCGTGTGGAGGGGCGGTGGGGACGATTCCCGTCAGCCCCTCAAAGGTCCGACATGCCGGCGCAGCCGGCGTGGCGGGCCTTTTGCGTGTGTGCCGTCGGAAACGACCCGCCCCGGGTGGGCCCACGCCGCCGTCAGAGTCGGACGCCGCCGGAGGCCTCGATGCGCTGGCCGGTGACCCAGTCGCCCGAGGCGGTGGTGAGGCCCGCGATGGCCACGCCGATGTCCTCGGGGGTCGCGAGACGGTGGAGGGCAGCGGACTCGATCATGTTCTTCTGCAGCTCGGGCGAGGAGCGCAGGTGTCCGCCACCGAAGTCGGTGGGGACGGCTCCTGCGGCGATGACGTTCGCGGTGATGCCGCGGCCGCCGTACTCGAGCGCCTGGTACCGCGTGAGGACCTCCACCGCACCCTTCGCAGAGGCATACGGGCCGGAACGGGGGAAGCTCATCCGCGTCAGAGCGCTGGAGATGTTGACGATGCGGCCACCGTCGGCCAGAAGCGGCTCGAGAGTCTTGGTGAGGAAGAACGGCCCCTTCACGTGTACGGCGAAGACGCGGTCGAACTCCTCCTCGGTGGTGTCCGCGAGCAGGCTGTAGAGGGCCGACCCCGCGTTGTTCACGAGGATGTGGAAGCGGCCGTCGGGGAGGTGGTCCCGGAGCGTCCGGGCGAACTCGCCGAAAGAGGAGACGTCGGTGATGTCGAGCGGCAGGGCGACGGCGCGACGGTGCCGGCGCTCGATGTCGGCGACGACGTCTCGTGCTTCGCTGGCGTTCGTGCGGTAGGTGAGGATCACGTCGACCCCGGCGTCGGCGAGGGCGAGCGCGGTGGCCCTCCCCAGCCCCCGGTTGCCTCCGGTGACGAGGGCGATGCGAGGTGCGGTGGAGTCATCATTCATGACCTCGACTGTGCTCCTGGCATCCCGTCCTCACCAGAGACCTGCTCTTCCTAGGAGAGCCGGTCCCTCTTTCGCGTCCCCGGCGGGTCGGAGAGGATCGACGCCATGGATCGCGCGATGCTCGCTGACTTCCTCCGCCGCCGCCGCGCGACGCTGCAGCCGGAGGACGTCGGAATCGAACGCACCCCACGCCGTCGGACCGCGGGGCTCCGCCGCGACGAGGTGGCCCGCCTCGTCGGGATGTCGACGGACTACTACACCCGCCTGGAGCAGGGACGCGGCTCGCAGCCGTCACCCTCGATGCTGCTCGCGATCACCCGCGGCCTCCGCCTGCAGGTGGTCGAACGCGACCACGTGTTCCGCCTCGCCGGGCACATCCCGCCGCCGGCATCGGGCCGGAGCGACGTCGTCGCCGCGGGAGTGCACCGCATCCTCGACCGCGTGGACACGCCCGCGATGATCACGAACGACCTGGGCGAGGTGCTCGCCCAGAACCGGACCGCCAGGGCCCTCTTCGGGGAGGAGTCGCCCCTCCCGCCCGGAGACCCCGCACGGTCGCGCTTCGTGCGCTGGTTCTGCAGCCCCGGCGCCCAGGACATCCATCCCGCGGAGGAACGGCTGACCTATTCCCGCGCGTACGTGTCCCTCCTCCGGCTCGCGCGGGGACGGACCCCGCACGACCGCCGGACGCTCGCCCTCATCCAGTATCTGCACGACGAGTCGCGCGAGTTCCGCGAGCTCTGGGAGAGCCACCAGGTCGTCTGGCGACCCTCGACGCACCGCAAGACGTTCCTGCACCCCCGCTTCGGGACGATGGAGCTCGACTGCGAAGAGCTGTCTTTGAGCGACGGGGCCCAAGTCCTCCTCGTCTACACCGCACCTCCCGACAGCGTCTCGCAGGACCGACTGGACCTGCTTCGAGTCGTCGCCTAGAGTCGCCGTCCGCCGTCCCGCGAGAGCTCGCGATCGAGGCGATCGAGGAGGGCTTCGAGAGTCACCTCGAACTCCTCCTCCGCGCGATCCTCGCTGAGCAGGTCGCGGAGCCGGGACACGTGCGGGAGGTCGACCAGCCGCCGGGTCCCGTCCAGCCCCCACACCCTTCGAGGGCGGGATCAGCGGTGCACGTCGGCCGCGGTCAGCTTCTCCGACGCGGTCCACAGCGCCGCCGCGAGCTCCGGGTCTCGGGCTTGTGCCGAGCTGCCGATGACTTGCGCACCCCCGCGCATGTGCATCATGCGCTCCGGTCCGACGAAGGTGCCGCCGGGCAGGTCGCCGGATGCCGCGAGCAACGACGGCAGCGCCCCGTCCTCTGCGCTCTGGCCGAACACGGGCAGCAGCCGGTCCCAGACGTTCGGACGCTCCCCCGCGGGGCGGTCGTAGATGGCCGTCCGCACAAGTCCCGGGTGCGCCGCCACGGCTCGAACGGGCGATCCGGCCCGGCGCAGACGCCTCTCCAGCTCGTAGGTGAAGAGCAGATTGGCGAGCTTGGAGTCGGCGTAGGCCCGCCCGGAACGGTACGCACGGCGACGCCAGTCGAGGTCGGTGAGGTCCAGCCGTCCCATGCGCTCCGCCTGCGACGCAACGGTCACGACGCGGTCCGTGATCCGCGGGAGGAGCAGCGTCGTCAGAAGGAAGTGCCCGAGGTGGTTGGTGCCGAACTGGAGCTCGTGTCCGTCCGCGGTTCGCTGCAGGTCCTTCGACGCGACCCCGGCGTTGTTGACGAGGACGTCGATGGGCTCGTCGATCTCCGCCACGAACGCCGGGACCGTCTCCAGCCGCGCGAGGTCGAGCCGGTGAACGCGGTGGGAACCCGGCGCCCCGGGCAGGGTGGCCGCGACGGCGCGCCCCTTCTCGACGTCGCGGACCGCGAGGATGATCCGCGCCCCCGCGTCCGCCATGGCGACGGCCGTCGCCCGCCCGATGCCGCTCGTGCTTCCGGTGATGATGACGGTGGTGTCGGTCGCCGCGCGACCGGTGCTCTCAGAGGCCATGACGCTCAATGTAGACATTGTCTACATTGCAGTCAACGTCTAGCCTGGGCGGATGACCGAGGCGGCGCGCTCCTATCACCACGGATCGCTCCGCCATGAGCTCGTCCGCGAGGGTCGCGCGCTCCTGATCGAGCGGGGGCCGCAGGCGGTGACCGTCCGCGAGCTCGCCCGACGCGTCGGCGTCAGCCACGGAGCGCCCCTGCGGCATTTCCCGGACCGGGATGCCGTCCTGGATGCCATC
>VGAV01000009.1 GCA_016870695.1 Actinomycetota bacterium
GATTCGCTCCTCTGGGGTCGGTGCGGGATCAGGAACGGACGAGCCGTGCAATCGCGTCGTTGGCCTCACGAATCTTCTCTGCGGCAACCTGGCCGCCCTCTGCGCTCGCCTCCGCGACGCAGTGGCGGAGGTGATCCCCGAGCAGGGATAGAGCAACCGTCTCCAAAGCCTTCGTCGCGGCGGAGACCTGCGTAAGGATGTCGATGCAGTACTTGTCTTCATCGACCATTCGGGCGATCCCTCGTACCTGACCCTCGACGCGACGCAGCCGCTTCTGGAGGTCGTCTTTGTTGCCCTCGTATCCGTTCACCTAGATACCATACCCCCCTAGGGTATGTAGCGCAACACTCCTATTCATCCCCCTGCGCGCGTCCACCGGAGTGGGCCGCCCAACCGGGGATGATTATTCAGCAAGTCCTGTACTGTCGACACGTGTCCACAGCCACTGCGACTGCCACCGTGACGCATACCGCCGCGCTCGCGCGCCTCGGCCACGCGCTCTCCGACTCCACGCGCGCGGGCGTGCTGCTGGCACTGCGGGAAGCACCCGCCTACCCCTCCGACCTAGCGGACGCTCTCGGCGTCTCCCGACAGGTCATGTCGAACCAGCTCGCGTGCCTTCGAGGGTGCGGGCTCGTGGAGGCTGTGCCGGATGGGCGGCGCACCTGGTATCGGCTTGCTGACTCTCACCTCTCACCCGCCCTGGACGAGCTGCTACGCGTCGTCCTCTATGTCGAACCGGGCTGCTGCGCCGGAGAAAGCTGCACCTGCGCATGACCACCACCACCCCTCGCCCCACAGACGACCGCCGGCACACTCTCCAACGCCGCATCAAGTGGATCGTCACCGCGACGATCGCCTACAACCTCATTGAGGCCGTCGTCGCCATCACCGCCGGCACCGTCGCCTCATCGGCTGCGCTGATCGGGTTCGGCCTGGACTCCACGATCGAAGTCCTCTCGGCGGCAGCCGTGGCCTGGCAGTTCACCCGCCGCGACCCCGAGCGGTGGGAGAAGGGCACGCTGCGCGTTATCGCCGTGGCGTTCTTCGCCCTTGCCGCCTACGTCACCGCAACGTCGGTGCTCGCGCTCGTGGGCCAAGTCGACGTGCAGCACTCCACTGTCGGAATCGTGCTCACCGCGCTCAGCGTCGTCATCATGCCATTCCTCTCGCTGGCGGAACGACGCGCGGGCCGCGAGCTGGGATCGGCAACCGCTGTGGCCGACTCCAAGCAGACCCTCATCTGCACCTACCTGTCCGCCGCGGTTCTCGTCGGCCTCATTGTCAACAGCCTGTTCGGCTGGTGGTGGGCCGATGCGATCGCCGGACTCGTCATCGCCGCCTTCGCAATCCGAGAGGGTATCGAGGCATGGCGCGGCGACGCCTGCGCCACCTCCGTGGGAATGCTCCTCGAGGAAGAGCGCGACGACGACCATCACCGCTGAGCGGGTAGAGCACCTCAGATCAGCCATGACGGCTTCTGTCGCACGCCGCATGAGGAATCTAGGACGTCGTTCTACCGCGCACGGGAGAGGAACACCACCCACCCACCCAGAACGACCGCGATCGCGGAGCCAGCAGCCAGCACCACTCCACCGAAGTCTTGGTCTTCGGCTGGTGCTCTACCCCAGGTGCGGCCCATCGCACCGAACCAGTCGGCGGCTACTAGACCGGCAGTAGAGATGTACACAGATACAACCGCCATCGCCACAGCTAAACCGACGACCATCAGCAGCTTCATCTGTGTCGGCCGGCGGCTGGACCCGTCACCACCTATCAAGCCACGCACGAGCAGAGATCCCACGACGAGGGTTGCTGCCGTCGCCATTTGCCGCCCTAGGAGATCCCCTACTGTCCAACGGAGGAGGTCAGAACTGAAAAGCAGCCAAATCAACATCGCGGTGGCCGGGACAGCGACCACGGGTGCCGAAGCGAAACGCACACCTCGCGAATGCATGAGCACCTGCGCCCATTCATACCCTCCCCTGCTGCCGTCTTCGCGGCGATGGGCTGCCTTGCGGGCGAGCTCGATTGGCGCCCCGGCTGCGAGAAGGGGCACCACCCCGACAAGGAGAATGACTATCCCAAGAACGTGCGCACTGTAGATGTAGCTACGGTAAGCGCCCAACGCTCCGCTAGTGACCCATACCAAGAGGAGCGTCCCTGCCACCCACGCGGTCGCCCGCCAGGGGTTCCATCGGTACCCACGCGCCTTTAGCCGCAGCACAGCGCTCACGTAGAAGATGAGTCCGAGCACGGCGGCAACTAACCACAGCAGGTCGGGGCTCCACGCCGTGAACCAACGCGACATAGTCCACTCAGGAGGTAGCGGAGCGCCGGTGAGTACCTCAGCGGGTGTGAGCGCGCCTGCAGGTTCGGGGAGAATCGGCGGCGGTGTTCTCGCGAGAGCGGCAGCCGCTCCACTAGCCATCCCCATCAATCCCAACTCCGCACACAACAGCAGCCAGAAAGTCTTGGCGTCGCTGGGGTTGGCGCGCATCCTTCGGAGTAGACGCAGTCGGTAGATCGCCCCCAGAACACCGATGGCGGTGAGGGCTACAACCTTGACGATGAGGATGAGGCCGTAAGGGGAGGCGAGAGCACCGAGAGTTTCTAGGCCGATGGCGGCTCGAACCGTGCCCGAGAACGCGACGAGCGCGAAGGCAATAACGGCGATGGTGGAGTACCGCATCAGAACTGTCGCCATCTCACTCTTGGAAGTGACGGAACGAATGATCGCCAGCAGCAGCAGACCACCGAGCCAGACCGCTGCGGCGATGAGGTGTATGACGATGGCTGTCGTGGCTTGCTGGTGAGAGGCCTCATCACCTGAATGGCCTTGTGTTCCCATCGGGACAAGCGCTGCCAGCGCGAGAAGTGCCACGGTTGCTGTCCCGCCCCACGAACGCACCGCAAATGTGAGCACCGCGAGAATGGCACCCGCGATGGTCGTCATCAACCACACACGTCCCCCCTCGGTCTGCACGAGGTACCGGCCAAGCTGAGACCCGAATTCGGGACCGGCATTGAACGCGGGGTTGAAGATGACCATGAAGCTGAAGAAGCCAGTAGCAGCAGATGCCACAGTGAAGATGGCGGCACATACCGCGGCAACATCCAACGCCAATTCAAACCCGCGCTGTTCGACGCGCAACGTGAACAAGGCGACAAAGAGCGCCCCTCCCATCCCCGCGGCGCTCATGTTTACGACGAGCTTTGACACTGGCAGCCCCCACCTTGCGAGGGGCCCTGCGTCGGCTAGTTGCAAGGGGGCAGCGCCACCGCCGACTGCGAGAGCGCACACCAAGGCAGCGACTGCGCTGACGACGAGGATGATGAGCGCAATCACGCGGTACACGTTCCAACGGCGCGGTTGCAGAGACGGAAGCCGCGTGGAGCCAGGTGACCCCACCGTCACCGTCGGGTGGGCGCGCCCAAGCTTGGCGCCGGAAGTAGGCATCAGTTCAGCCCCGAATAGGCATGCAGACCCTTAAAGAACATGTTCACGGCAGTGAAGTTGAATAGCACCGCAGCGAACCCGACGATGGACAGCCACGCAGAACGGTTACCGCGCCATCCACGGGTGGCACGGGCGTGGATGTACCCGGCGTACAGCACCCAGATGATGAAAGTCCACACCTCTTTGGTATCAAAACCCCAGAAGCGTCCCCAGGAGTCGTTTGCCCAGATGGCTCCGGCGATCAGGGTGAAGGTCCAGAAGATGAAGCCAATGATGGCGAACCGGTAAGCCAGGGCTTCCAGATCTTCAGAGGTGGGCAGGGTTCGAAGCAGGCCCCGCCGCGTGTTGACGGAGGGGCGATTCTCGCGCCGGTGTTGCAGAAGTTGCGTCACGGACAGGCCGCACGCGATGGCGAACAGCGCAGTCGCAAGGGAGGCCACGAAGACGTGGATGACAAGCCACACGCTTCGCAGCGGGTCCATCAGAGGGGTGACTTCGACGTAGAACGCCAAGGTCGCACCACCCAGAAGAAGGACGACCATCCCAAGCAAGAAGGAGCCGAGGAAACGCAGGTCGTACCACCGAAGGACGAAAAGGAACACGCCGACGATGAGAAGGGTGCCGGTGAGTGCGAATTCGTACATGTTCGCCCACGGCACACGGGCTGCGGCGATGCCTCGGAGGACATCCCCGCTCAGCTGCAGCGCGAATCCCAAAATGGTGAGAGCTGTTCCAATACGAGCCCATACGAGACGTTCGCGCTCACGTGGCGGCACTTGCAATTGCACCGCGGCCGCCGGGGTCGCCACCGGGGGAGCCCCGTCCCCGACCGTTACGAGTTCCGCAGCGCGCGCCTCGACGCGAGACACGCGCACGGCAAGGTCGATGGCATACGCCGCAAAGGCGAGCGCGTAAACGCCGATGGCCGTCCACACCATCAGCAGGGACAGCCCATCAAGGGTGAGGGCGGATGATTCGGTCACGGGTGGAATCCTTAGATTGTCCAGCACTCTTTGACGGTGCCGGTGGTTGCTAGGGCGAGGGTCGGAACGCGTTCGGTGAAGGATCGAGTGGTCTCGGGGAAGGGGCCGTACTCGACGACCCGCCACCCCACGACGCCGAAATCCTCGTCCAGGGCTTGGATGGCGCACGCAAACCGTGCGCCGGAGGGAGGGGTGGCTTGAAAGGACACCGTCACAGCCCGCTCATCGACGACGAGGTAGCCGGTCTCGGCGATGGAGATGTCGTCCAAGCTGTTTTGAAGTGTGATCCAGACCAGGTAGGCAATGGCAGCCACCGCGAACACAGCGACACTGACCCAGAAAGCTCGGCGACGCCAGGGAAGCGCAGTGCGGCCGTATCGATCGTCGAGTTTCGTTTGCAGTGCCGTTCGCTGCGGTGCGGCGCGGCGCCT
Organism: Actinomycetota bacterium; assembly: GCA_016870695.1. Taxonomy (GTDB): domain Bacteria; phylum Actinomycetota; class Actinomycetes; order Actinomycetales; family Microbacteriaceae; genus Microbacterium. Next base: position 4,875 of record VGAV01000009.1, read on the forward strand.
GCCGCCGCGCTTTGTAGGGGCGCATTTAGTCACTGAGCATTCGCTTCCAACCACGCCAGGGAATCCACGGTGACGTCGTTGACGGACACCTCGAAATGCAAGTGGTTTGCGGTGGAGCGGCCCGTGCTTCCGACGAGGCCGAGGAGTTGACCCGCCTGCACTTGCTGGCCGCTGCCGACCTGTCGGCTGTTGTACTGCATGTGCGGGTAGACGGCCCGGATACGTTGGCCGTTGACGACGGAATCTACGGTGACGGCGACGCCATAGGCGCCATAGCTCTCGCTCGAGATGCCGACTGTACCGGCCACGGACGCGTAGATTGGCGTGCCTCCCGCGGTGACCATATCGGTGCCCATGTGCGCCCCGCCTCGTGCCCCGAATCGGTCGGTGACATTGAACGTCGAGGTCAGTGGCCAGCGCACGACGCCGCTACCGGTGGCGAGGACAGGGACTGCACGTCCGGTGGCGGAGGTGGTGGCGGGTCGAGCTGCACCTGCGGCGCGTGCTGCGGCGGCCGCAGCTGCCGCAGCCTCTTTCGCCTTCTTTTGTTCGATTTCTTCCTGGGAGGTTGCGGCGTAGCTTTGCCTGTCCAAGGGGAAAGCGGGCAGCGCGCGGGATGCGGTGAATTGTTGTGAGTCGCCCGCACCGGCTTGCTGCAGAGTGAGCTCGGTGACCACGGGTGAAGCGGCGTACGCCGGCAGCGCCAGAGGACACATCAGGGCCACCGCTAACGCACTTGCGACCAGCGGGCGAGCGCGCGATGAGTGCGCGGCCTTGGGCCGGCGGGAGCGCCACGCGTCACGCATCCTGAACCCATTAGCGTGGCGCCGTTCCTTGCGGGTCAGGGGGCGTGGCTGGTGAGCTGGCTGAATCTCACTGCTCATCGACAGTGCCCCCTTGTCGCTGCTGCTCCATCTGCTGTCGTTGACGCCGTCCGAACGAAAAAAGCACAAGCGCTGCCACCCCCAGAATGACGACGGCGGTTCCAGTCGCTACCAGCGGGAGACCGATGCCGCTGTGCGGCTCTTCGACCTCCGCCATGGCGCCTGATGTCGCGCTCTGTTCTGGTGTCGAAGAGACGGCAGGGCTCTGCCCAGGTGCGGAGGGGGCACCCGTGGCAGGAGAAGGGTCCGGTTCGGCGGAGGACGTAGGCGCCACGGGAGCGTCAACTGTGAACGCATACTCACCGCTGATGGGGTGACCGTCGCTGGAGACCACGCGCCAGCGCACCGTGACTATGCCTGGAGAGAGGACCGGCTCCACCGCCTGAGTGACCGTCGTGTCAGTGACGACCGGAGGCGTCCGTGCAACGTTCGCTCCAGAGGAGTCAATCACTTCTACCGCGATGGCGCTGGAGGCGTCGAAGACCTCCCCGCTGTAGGTCATTGACACCTCGGCAGGAGTTGACGTGACCACTGAGTCTGCTGTTGGAGAGGACTGGACTAAAGCGTCGTGAGCACGAGCCGGCGGGGAACTAGACAGGACGAGCATTACTGACAGTGCCGTCGCGATAATGCCGGCGGCTGCGAACCAGCGAGGCGAACGGGTGGCAAAAAGCGTGTGCATGGCGACTTTCAGTGGGACTGCGGCGCCTGGGACTGGTCACCTATGGCAGTCGTCGATCAATCGGACCTTGAACGCTCTGAGTGCATCTGTACGGCCCGCCCTGTGAGGTGGGAATGATGCGTTTGACTACAGCTTCGTTGGCGTAGTGTCTCAGAGCACCGGCATGGCTCAGGTCCGTGAGAGAGACAATTCAGTCAAGCTCAGCGTCGTGGGGTGTGGACGGACGGTCCGCACGGGACGAGGCTGGTCGCGTCGATGTGAGCAAATGGCATTGAGTTGGGACCGCGTGAGGCGGAAGCGACGCTCCAGCAGCATTCCCCCAACACACACTCCGACCAGGCATAGGGCTACAGCCGCCGCCGGGAGAGCCTGCGTCAGGCTGGTAACAACGTCACCGGCGGGCTCATCTAGGACTGTTTGGCTACCTTGACCGCTCTCTCCCGTGAGGGTCAAGGAGGGCACGTCGGAGATCGCGGAAGCATCAGAGTGGCTGCTCGACCACATAGCAAGGAGACACATCAAGAGCAGGACGAGGCTGGCTATGATCCTCATTCTCACGACGGAGGCGGTAGTGGATCCTAGTGGGGCGCGTCCCGCGGTCACCGGCATTGCAGCGATAGTACCAATCCCACCTGCCCGTCACAGCCGGGCCGGGGCAGCTCGCGGTCGTACAGCGTGCGCGGCTCGTGCGGGGTGCGATGCAGTCCTCCGTCCTGTGCAGCTCATTGCCTCTTCTGGGTGTGGATGCGCAGGCGAACCCACAAGAGCGCACCGGCCGACGCGACGACCATCGCGGTCTCAAGGGTGGGGCTGAGCAGACTGGCCGGTGTGGCCCCCGTTCGTAGCGGCACTTCACTCACTCGCCCAGCGGCAGTGTCCACCCCGATGGTCTCTGCGGTCGACCCATCGGGGTTGATCACTTGGCTTGTTCCCACAGTGGAGACGTTGACCACTGCGCGCCCCGTTTCGATGGCTCGCATGCGAGCGATGGCGAGCTGCTGCACGTTTTCGTCTGTTCCGCGGAAGTCGGCGTTGTTTGTCTGGAAGATGTAGATCTGCGCGCCTCGCCGTGCTGCATCGAAGATCACGTCGTCGTAGATGACGTCGAAACAGATCGCCAGGCCGATGCGGGTGTCTCCCACGTCCATCACCGGCGCCGATGTGCCTGGGGTGTATTCCCGCTGGATCAGACCGACAAGGTCAGGCGCGAGACGTTCAAACAGCCACCGGTCGGGCACGTATTCGCCAAACGGGACCGGGTTGATCTTGTCGTAGCTCTGCTCGCTGCCGTCCGCCGTCCACAGCATGGTTGAGTTGAACGTTTGCTCGCCTCTCGTGGTTGCCGCGTTCATCAGGAGCGGGGCACCGTACACGGCGGCGATTTCGCTCAGCAGTCGACGGGTGAGTTCTGAAGACGCCGGATCGATGTCCACAGAGCCCTCTGGCCAGGCGAGCACATCCATCAGCTGGCCCAGAATCGCTTTCGATGTCGATGCTTGGGCTCGGAGCATGTCGCCTTCGTCGCGGTCGTCGAAATAGCCTGCAGGTCCGTTGCCTTGGACCCACCCGACGGTGAACGTCCCGACACTTTGAGTGGGGTACTGGGGTATGACCGCCATGAGCAGGACCCCCACGACAGCCGGCACACCAGCACGGAGCGTGCGACGCCCCGGCCTGAGCGCCTGCACGATGGCGGCGCACACGCCCACGACGAAGAAGGACAGACCTGTCGTTCCCACCCACGACGCCACTTCAGGGAAAGGTCCCGGGACCTGCGTCATTCCTACCCGCGCCCAGGGGAAACCCGAGTACGGCCACATTCCGACGAGCACTTCCCGCGCGCTCCACGTGGTGGCTATCAGCGCGGGGATACCCAGCAGGTCTAGGGTTCCACTGAGACGACGTATTTTCACCCAACGGTAGACGAGGGTGATGCTTACGCTGCCGACACCGATCAGGACTGTCTGCAGGGCGCTGAGGGCCAGCCAGGGCACGGGTCCGAGGAACTGCGCCACCCAGATGAGGTGGGCGAGGTTGAACACGGCCCCGAAGACGCATCCCACGATGAAGGATGCGAGCGTGCCTCTCCCGAGGAGAGTTGGGAGCAACATTGTCACGCTGACGAAAGCGAGAGGCCACCATCCGCGGTCTGGTGTGGCCGCATCCATCAGCCACCCCGCCACTGCCGCCGCGGGCAACGCCGCCGTCAAGGGCAAGGCATCCGTCCGACTGACGCACACCTGAGAGTTGCGCGATGCGCCGGTTGTCCAGCGAAGTGCTGTCATGCGGACCCGCCTCTTTCCAGACGGCGCAGGTAATCGTTGTACTCGTCAAGCTCCGGATCCCCGTGCGCGTCGGCCCATCTGCTGGCGGCGGCGTCACGAACGGAGTCATGCCGGAACCATCGGTGCATCACAATCAGGATCATGATGAGCGTGGGCGCTTCGCCGTAGGACCATGCGAGACCGCCGGCTACGCGTTGATCCTCGATCGGATCGATCCCTAGGGACATGGTCGATTCAGCGAATGTTGTAACCACCAGACTGGTCGCCATCATGAGGAACACCCCAAAAAAAGCGTGCAATGCCGCTTCAGCGAACAGGTCCAGCGCCCGGCCTCCGTGGCTCATGCGAACCGGCAGCGGATCTGCGGAAAGCACCGGGATGGTGAATAGGATCCCGCTGATAAGGAACGCAGCCTCTAAGGCGGTGTGACCGCCAGGCACGGCCAGAACGAGATCGAGCAGATCGGCGATGTACAGGCCGTAGAAGGCCGCAAGGTAGGCAGGTAATGCGACCCAGGGGCTTAGAGCCCATCTCGACACTCTCCACCGCAACGCCCCGTGCGCCACTCTCAAGGCACTTTTACCGACGCCGCGGTGCGGGGTGGCGCGCAACAGAAGGGTACCTGGGGAACCAAGCACGAGCAGCGGTGGTATGGCCATCATTAAGGTCAGCTGCTGGAACATGAACACCGAAAGCAGAGCTTTGCCGTAGTCCTCTACCGCGAGTCCCGTGACAGCTGTAAGGGCCGCGCAGCCGGAAACGAAACTTATCGTGCGCAACACCGACCACCGTCGATGCTGCCTCCACAGACACAGCGCCCCGAGGAGATAGACGGTGGCCATCACCGTCGCGGCGACCGGCAAAGGGGTCAAGGGGTTCGCTGCGGGCAGCAAGTAGTCGCCAAGGCCGAGGGGAGCATTCATAGCTTTGGACCTATCGTGGCTGCGCGGCCGTATTCGCCCGCTCACACGCTTGGATGTGGACCTCCGCTAGGTGCTCGACGGCGCGGGCGAGTCCAGGGTCATCGCCTCGGGCGAGGCCGGCGTACTCCACCTGGATCGTCGAGTCAGTTGTGGTCGACGACTGCACTTTCACCCAGATTCGGCGGCGGGGTATGAGAAGTCCGGTGAACAGTCCAACGCAGGCCAGCACAGAGAACGCGAGGACCCAGCCACTGCTGGGGTCGCGTTGTATCTGCAGGGACGCGAACCTTTTCACCGGGGCGCCGTCTGCTTGCTCCCAGGTGATGGTGCCCCACCCGTTGGGCAGCGCACCGGTAGTACCGGGCCTAAGTTCGATCGAATTCTGTCCGGTGTCGCCGCCGGTGAGCTGGGTGAGTTTGTCGACTTCCAGGGCGTAGACGGAACGGGGGGTTCCATCGTCAATGCCCAGGTCCCCTGCGAAGGCGTTGAGGGTGATGACGGGGTTGATCACGTCGGGGTAGATCGAGGTGGCGGCACCCGAGGGCAAGGTGTCATGTGTGGGGTAGAAGAAACCAATCAGCCCGAGCTGCTGTGGTAACCCGTCCGGGACTTTTACAACGCCTAGTGAGGTCATGTTGGAGTCCTGCGGGAGGAAGGGCAGTGAGTCGCTGTAAACGATCTGACCTTCTGCATCACGGATGGTGAGGGTAGGCGCGTAACCGTTCCCGAGGAGATGAATGCGGTCGGTCCCTACAGTGATGGGGTAGTTGACGACCACCCGCTCGGTTCTGTCGTCCGCTCCGGGGGATCTGATGGTGACGTTGGCGGCGAAGTCGCCCGCTTGACCACCGCCAGGGGACCCGGCCGGCTGGTAGGTGACGTCGAAACGGTCCAGTGTGAGGGAATACGGCGACAGATTGGACCCGTCCGCGAACCGTCCGGGGTCGAAGGAGGAGAAGTCGCTGAGGGTGTTCACGAAGGTTGTTCCCTCCACTACGACGCGTTGGCCGGTGTAGGCGAACGCCTTGCCCACGACGACGGAGACGAGCACGCCGACCAGGGCGATGTGAAAGAGCAGGTTTCCGGTCTCGCGGAGATATCCGCGTTCGGCCGAAACGGAGGTCCACCCCTTCCCGTCGTAGCGCTGCACGCGATAGCGACGCCGGGTGAGTTCTGTTTCGGCAAGATCCAGCGCTATTGCAGGGGTGATGAGGTCGGTGGGGATGGCTCGCTCGAGGTGTTCGGGAAGTCGAGCGAACCGGATTGGTGTGCGCGGCGGGTGTCCTTTGAGGGCGCGGTAATGATGTTTTGCCCGCGGAACGACGCAGCCGATGAGGGAGACAAATAGCAGCAGATAGATGGACGAGAACCAGGGTGAGTAGTAGACGTCGAATAGTCCGACGGCGTCGAGGAACGGGAACCATTCGGGGTTGGTGCGCTCCCATTGGATGACACCGTTGGGGTCGGCGCCTCGTTGGGGAAATAGTGAGCCGGGTACTGCGGCCAGGGCGAGAGACAGCAGGAGGATGAGCGCGGTGCGCATGCTGGTGAGCTGGCGCCATGTCCAGCGGAGCCATCCTTTGCCGTCGAGCTTCCACTGCGGGCTGTCTTGATCGTCCGGGGTTCCGTCTGGATGATCCGCCGGCCGCTGCGGGTCTGAATCGACGTGGCGAGTATCAGAGCGGGAGGGGGACATTGATTACCGCCTGTTGCAGAAGTGACATGAGCAAGGTCCATACGCCCGTCACCATGAGCAGCCCGAGCAGGATGAGCACGGCGCCTCCGATGAGGTTGAGTGTGCGGATGTGAGTACGAAGGACTGTGACGGACCGCGCGGCCCATCCCCATCCGAGTGCCAGTACGAGGAATGACATTCCGAGGCCGAGTGAGTAAGACAGACCGAGGAGCCCGGCTCGGGCGGGGTCACCGAGGTTCCACGACACGGACAAGATTGCTGCGAGTGTGGGGCCGATGCACGGTGTCCAGCCCACACCGAGTGAGAATCCGAGAAGCGGGGCGCCAACGAGCCCGGCTCGACCGCGGAAGGTTGGGCGGATGCCGCGCTGTCCGAGCTGGATTGCGCCCATGAAGATCAACCCCAGGACGATGTTCACGATGCCGAAGACGCGAGTGAGGAGATCGGCGTAGCGCAGCAGCGCGATTCCGAAGAATCCTCCCAGGACGGTGACGGCGACGAAGACCACGGTGAATCCGGCGATGAAGAGGAGGACGCCTGCTACTAGCCGGGGGCGTGCGGTAACCGCTGTCGCACCATTTTCTCCGGTCGTGGAGGTGGGAGGGGCAGCCACACCGCCGAGGTACCCGAGGTAGCCGGGCACCAGCGGCAGGACACAGGGCGATAAGAAGGAGATGAGACCGGCGAGCAGGGCGAGCGGGATGGCAAGCCAGAGCGCGCCGTCGACGACGACCGCCCCGGCGCTCATGGTCCCTCCGCAAGCGTGTCCGCGACGATGGTGGACAGGATGGACGCGCTGGGAAGTTGGCCGATGATGCGGGCGGCGAGGCGACCTTGGCGGTCCATCACGAGCGTTGTGGGTGTGGCTTGGATCGGGGTGAGTTGCGCGAAGGCGAGTTTCACCTGACCGTCGTTGACGTCGATGACGCTGGGATAGGTAACGTTGTTCTCGCGCGCGAAAGAGAGTGCTGTCTCAGCTTGGTCGTAGGTGTTCACTCCGAGGAAGTTGACCCCCTCGCCCTGGAAGCGTAGGAAGACTTCTTCGAGCATGGGAGCCTCGACGATGCACGGTCCGCAGGCGGCGTACCAGAAGTTCACGACGAGCACCTCACCTCGGTAGTCGTCGCTGGTGACGGTTTCACCGGTTTCGATGACGCCTTCGAACTGAACGGGTCCGCCTCTGTCCGACGCGGCGATCTCGGCTACCTGGAAATCTCCTTCGGAGAACGAAGCGCCCGCGCCGGCGTCTGATGATGGAGTCGTGGCGGTGCAACCGGTCACCATGCCCACAATGATGAGTGCCGCGCTCAGAGCGATGAGTCTGTGGTTCATGCCCGCTCCCTCTTGATGATGGCTCCCGCAACAAGGAAGATGACTGCGGCTACGGGTTGCGCCGCGGTCCAAAGGGCACCTTCAGCGGGGATCGGAAGCACCGGGTTCCATACCGCTGCGATCACGGCAAACACCGGCACCCACCACAGCTGACGCTCCTGGTAGGCAAATGAGGCGACGATGAGCGCCAAAATTGCCACGATGAAGCGCACGACCGTGAACCAGCCGCTGTCCAACAGCGCCGGCGCCACGAACAAGACGGCCGCAGCGATCAGCCCGGGGGCAAGGGCGTTCCGCTGGTACCGAGATGGCGTCTTTGTCTTTTTCATTGCTTAGCCTCCGGGGGAACGTCGAACGTGGGTGGTGTGGCAGGCGCAACCTTGGTGCCACTGGTGGCGCGTTGGCGAAGCATCAGCATCGCCGCGACCGCTATCGCTCCAGCGGCAAGGAAGATGTCTGCCAAGTTGCCGATGAACAGATCCCCGTATGCAAGGAAGTCGGTGACGTGGCCGATTGCGAATCCGGGCGGCGACATGAAGCGGTCGATGAGGTTGCCGACAGCTCCGCCGAGGAACAGCCCCAAACCAGCCGCCCATCCCACCGTTCGCGCGCGGGCCGCCATAACGAAAAGACCGGCGACGGCTGCCACGCCTACTAGCGTGAGGACCCAGGTCATGCCCGAACCCGTTCCCAGCACCGCGCCGGGGTTGAAAGCGAGTTGCAGACCGAATGCGTCTCCGAAAATGGGCACCCGTCTCCCGTCTGCAAGCGCAGTCAAGGCAAGGGCCTTACTGAATTGATCTGTCAACACCGCGGCCGCTGCCACCATGCAGGCGACGGCGAACGGCCGCGTCTTCTCAGCGGTCACTTTCTTCGCCCTTTCTGAGGTGGCGGGTTCGCCGCGCTGTCATCAAGAGCGTGACCAACGCCCCCCCGAGAATGAGCGCCACTGCGGAGACTCCCAGCACGGGAGCGGCCTCGCCACCGCCGGTGGGCACTCCTCGACCGTCCGTGCGTGGGGTCGCCGTGGAGTGAGGGTGGGTCTGATGACCGGGTGACGGAGCGTCGGAGGTCTCTAAGCGTTCGATGCTCCGAGATGCAATGGTTGGGCTGATATCCGCGGCCAAGCCCCACGCGGGGGCCACGACGGCGAAGGCCGGTGCCGCGGGTCCTGCAACGATGAGGGCGGTGCCAAGAGCGACGGTGGTGCACAGCGTCGACCTGATCTGCAACGCGCGATGGCGATGTCTGGAAATATGTAAAAGTCTCATCAATCTTTTTCAAGGTCGGGCGTGGATGAACCGGGCAATACGAGTCGCGTCCGTCCATACCCCGGGGAGGGTGTTGGCTTTGGCGTGGCTGTGTGTGGGGATTCCGGCAACGAATAGACCGGGCAGCGCCGTCACGGTGGGGATGCGTCGCTGAAGCTGCGGCAGCGTGGGCAACCACTCATCGCCCGCTACGTACCCCGTGGCGAAGACGACTGACTGGTAGGTCTGCCGAGACCCGTCCGAAAAGGTGAACTCGGTTCCCTGTGCCCCTGTCGTCGCGTCTCGAATGCGGACCCCTCTGTTTCGGAGGGCGTCGTAGGGAGGTTCTTGCGCGACATTTCTGCGTCGCCACGGTGAAAACCGCGGGTGGGTGGGGAATCGTCTCGCTTGTACTTCAGTGCCACCGGAGCGAACCGCCAGAGTGACGTCGTGCGAGTTTGCTAGGTCGAAGGCGACCTCGACCCCGGCGTTTCCGCCGCCGACAATAAGGACCCGGCCGTGCGGGATTTGCTCGCGTGTTCTGTAGGCGTTGGTGTGCATCTGCACCCCCTCGACTTCGACATCTGCAGCCCATTCCGGAAATCGGGGACGTGCTGCGGCGCCAGTGGCGCACACGATATTGCGGGTCTGAACTTCGCCGACGGTGGTTCTCAAGCACAGCGTCGGGCCGGTTCCGTAGCGGGTGACGGTGAGGGCACGCACACCCCAGACGGGGTCTACGCCGAGCTCTGCTTCGAATCTGTGCAGGTAGTTTTCGATGTCTCCCGGGGTGGGGTGCCGGTACGGGTCACCCTCCAGCGGTCTGCGGGGAAAGCTGGAGTGCTCAGCGTTGCTGAGCAACCGCATGGAAGGCCAGCGCTCACTCCACGCGCGTTGTGCCCGCGGGGAACGGTCAATGACAACGAAGTCGCGTTGCGGTTCCATGCCGCGAGCGATCAGTGCCGCTGCAGTTGCCAGTCCAGCCTGCCCTGCGCCCACGATGATGACTCGTCGGTGTGACAGGCCCGCCACTAGGGGGTGCCGTCCAGGCGGGTAGTGATGGCTTCTTCGAGGTCGTTCCATCGTTCAATGACAAGGGGTTCACCGTCGACAAAGAAGGTGGGGGTTCGGTCCACGCCAAGGACGCGTCCGTCGTCGAGGTCGGATCGAACACGCTCGAGAGTGGCAGGGTCGGCGACAGCTGCGTCGTAGCTCGCCATGTCCAAGCCCAACTCGGTCGCGTACGAGCGAAACAGCTCCGCTTGGCTTTGCTGAGATTCTCCCCATTGTGCTTGCGTGTCGAAGAGACGCTTATACATCTCTTCGAAGCGTCCCTGCTGTGCCGCGGCCTCCGCGGCGACCGCGGAATTTTCGGAGTTGAGGTGGCCGGGAAGAGGGAAGTAGCGGACGACGTAGTTGATCTGTCCCGCGTACTTCACACGGAGCTCTTCCACGACGGGGTAATAAGCGCCGCAAGCTTCGCACTCGAAGTCCAAGAACTCCACGATGGTGATGGCGTCGTCGCCGGCGTCGTCGAGGACGTGGGAGTCGTCTCGAACGACTGCTACCGTCCCTCCTCCCCTTTCCTCGGCGGCGACGCGAGTGTTGTTCTGATCGACGAGGATGTAGATGACAGCCCCCGCGACGACGGCGACGGCAGCAGCGGCGGTAATGACCGTCGCCTTCCAATTGATTTTCATGGGTACTCCAGCACTTAACGGCACAAGGAAGCCCGGGTTGCCCGGGATGAGTGTCGCCGCGGGGGCGACGTGCCGATGTCAGGTTCTGGAGATGCCCAGTTGCGCGATTGTGAGGGCGTGGCCCCCACGTCTGACGGTTACAGCGTGGATGAAAGACGGCGGAAGGGCGCGCCAGAGTGTGAGCCCGGCCCGTTGGCGACGTACCAGGAGATGGATGACGAGGTACAGAACGAATCCGCAGACGACCCCGAGAACGCACAGCGCCATTCCCGGCGACACGTCGTACACGCCCGATTCAATGATTGAAGTAGAGACGGGTGCGCCGGGTTCTTGCGGCGCAGCGTCAGATGCCGTCACGACCGTACCGCTTACCGGGCCGTTGTCGCCGTGACTGAGCGCCACGAACCCGAGCAGCATGAGTGCCCCGAGGGCGATGATGGTAATGAGTCGCGTTATCGCACCGTGCTCTTTCATCAGCACGGAGCGCCGTGAGCGAGCGTCAATAGACATCGGTAGCCAGTGTACGTAGCGGTTCCGCACGAGATGCTGGAAACAGCTGACGTTGATGCTGACATGCGATTCGGGCGGCGACCACGCCTGTCCCAGAGGATCGACGCCGTGTGCGGTTAAGCGTGGCGGACATCCCCGGGTTCCGAATCTTGCAGGTCGGCTGTCTCAATCTGGAAGGTGGAGTGCCTTACGGATACCTCGAAGTGCTGGGCCACGCAGGCTCTGACGTCCCTGAGGACAGCGGCTGCGTGTCCGTCCGTGAAACATTCGTCCTCGACGACGACATGCGCGCTGATCGTCGGTAGGCCGGTGGCGACCGTCGAGGCGTGTAGGTCGTGGACGTCTATGACGTGGTCGAGTTCGAGGATGTGTGATCGCACATGGTCCAGGTTCAAACCGTCGGGGGTGAACTCCATGAGCACCCGCGACGTCTCGCGCAGCAACTTGAATGCACGCGGCACGATGAGTGCAGCGATGAAGAGACCGGCGATGGCGTCAGCTTGAAGGAAACCTGTGGTCCAGATGAGAACAGCCGCAATAATGACCCCAAGCGATCCCAGCGCGTCGTTCAGCACTTCCAAGAACGCCGCCCGCATGTTGAAGTTGGCTCCACGACTGGACGACAGCACGAAGATGGCGATGATGTTCGCGACTAGCCCAATGACTCCGAAAACCAGCAGCTCGGCAGCTGGCACCTCAGGGGGCTCGAAGAGCCGTCGTATCCCTTCGATGGCGGTGTAGCCCCCTACCGCCATCAACAAAGCCGCTTGCCCGAAGGCAGCGATGACTTCGATACGACGGAACCCCCAGGTGCGTCGCGCGCTAGCTGGGCGCAGCATCAGCGTCGCGGCAATGAGTGCAACAAGAAGTCCGGATGCGTCAGTGAGCGCGTGGGCCGTGTCCGTGAGGAGGGCGAGACTGCCAGTGAGAAAGGATCCAATCGCTTGAGTCGCGGTGATTGCCGCGGTGATTCCAAAGGCAATCCAAAGACGCACGCGGTGGTCGGTGGGTTCTCCGGCTGCGCCGGCAGACGGTGCGTGCGTGTGACCGGCGCCCATCAGGCCGCGTCCGTTCCGACGGCGAAGTGTTCACCAGGCTGATGGAGGTGGGCACATAGCGTGACACGCGTTCCGGTGTCCTTCAGCAAGAGTTCGGCGGCGTTGATGAGGGCCGCAGTCGCGACAGGTTGCGCGAGATCAAACCAGGACGCGCGCCCCTCCGAGCGAACAGTAACTAAGCGGCAGTCCCGCAGAAAGCTGAGGTGCTTGCTCACAGTCGATTGAGCCAGTCCGAGGTGCTGGACGAGATCGCGGACACGGTGCTCGCCAGAAGCCAGATGCTGGAGGACCGCCAATCGCGTGGGGTCCCCCAGTGCGTCGAATAGGTGCGCATACACGGCGGTCGCGCGGGAGTCGAGCAGACCGCCCTCTTCAATCATCGCCATAAGACGATGATATCGCCGGGCACCGTCGCCGTCGCTTTCAAACCGAGTTGGGAACGGTGCTCATTCTCACCCGACATCGCGGGCCACACGACGTGTGCCAGCTTCGAACATGCTCCGGCGTCACCGAGAAGGTTGATGCAACTCCTCGCAGCAATCGCAGCGAAAGAAATGGACAAGCTGGGCGGAGCCTCGGGCGCGGTAGCCCCGCACCCCGTGGACACCATGCGCGCCCGGTGGGATGGTGTGCGCATGTCTAAGAAGCGGTCGAAGCTCGCTCAAGCGGCGTTGGTCTCCAACGGCATGGTGTGGTTTGGGGCGTCGTTCATGCTTGTCGCTATCGCGGCGGAGCAGACGGCGGCGGTGTTCGCCGGCACGTGGCTGAACGTCCTCGGGTGGGCGATCATCCTTCTCGTCGCCGCGGGCCTGGCCGTCGTCGGCGTCATCGAAAACGTCAACATCCGGGCGGGCAAGAAGTACAAGCCGCGGCCGCGCAGCTGACCGCGCTCGAGCGGGGAACCCGCGACCCGCGTTGGAGGGGGGTCGAGGGGGTCTCCCCCTCGTGCGGGCCGGCCTTTTCGGGTCGGCCCGCCGCCATGCTCAGAGCGTGAGCGCGTGCAGCACCGTCGCCGCGGTGCCCGCGGGCGTTCCGTAGTCCGTGACGTGCAGCGTCGCGGCGCGGTTGGTGATGAGGTCGAGCGCAACTAGCTCTTCTTCGGACTCGTCGGTCATGTCGCCGGGTTCGTCCTCCCATTCGCGCAGCACGCGTCCGTCGACGTCGACCACGCGCCACAGCCCCCACACGTGAGCGACGGGACCGGTCCTTTCGTACGTGAACACCAGGGCCGTAGCGGTGGGCCAGCCATGCGCCGCCGCGGCGACGATGAGCGCGTGCGCGGCCGCGGCGATCTGCTCGACGTCGCCGGATGCCGTGGCCGTGTTGACGGCGGCTTCCGCCTCGCGCAGCGCCGCGGTGTGTCCACACACGTCGACGTCGACGGCGGGGGTCGTAGTGGTGGTCATGGTGCGCCTTTCTGGGCAGCTGAGGGTGACGCCCGGGGGGTGAAAAAAGGGTGATGCGACAGGGTGACGCCCGGGGGTGACGCCCGGGGGTGACGCCGGGGGTGACG
>VGAV01000010.1 GCA_016870695.1 Actinomycetota bacterium
GTCGTCGGGGATCGTGTGGTTGATGACGTGCGTGACATCGTTCACGTCGATGCCGCGGGCGGCGACGTCGGTCGCGATCAGCACGTCCCTCTTGCCGGCCTTGAACGAGGCCATGGAGCGCTCGCGCGACTCCTGGCTCATGTCGCCGTGCACGGCCGCGGCGTTGAACCCGCGATCGCCGAGCTCGTCGACGAGCTTCTGCGCGGCGCGCTTGGTGCGGGTGAAGATGACGGTCTTGCCCCGGCCCTCGGCCTGCAGGATGCGGGCGATGACCTCATCCTTGTCGAGCGAGTGCGCGCGGTAGACGAGGTGGTTGATGTTCGCCTGCGTGAGGCCCTCGTCGGGGTCGCTCGCGCGCATGTGAATGGGGTTCGACATGAACCGGCGCGCGAGGGCGACGATCGGCCCGGGCATGGTCGCCGAGAACAGCTGCGTGTGACGGATCGCCGGGACCTTCGAGAAGATCTTCTCGATGTCGGCGAGGAAGCCGAGGTCGAGCATCTTGTCGGCCTCGTCCAGGACGACCTCGACCGCACCCGACAGGTCGAGCAGGCGCTGGTTGTTGAGGTCGATCAGGCGGCCCGGGGTGCCCACGACGATCTGCGCGCCGGCCTTGAGCTGGTCGATCTGGCCCTCGTACGCCTTGCCGCCGTAGATCGCGACGACGCTGGTCGCGCGGTTCTGGGTCAGCATGTCCATGTCCTCGTAGACCTGGACGGCGAGCTCGCGCGTCGGCACCACGATGAGCGCCTTGACGCCGGGCTCGGGGTTCGGTCCGAGACGCTGGACCACGGGGATGCCGAAGCCGAAGGTCTTGCCGGTTCCGGTCTTGGCCTGGCCGATGATGTCCTGCCCGGGCAGACCGAGGGGGATGGTCTGCTCCTGGATCGGGAAGGCATCGACGATGCCCTTGGATGCGAGGGCGTCGACGATGTCCTGGTCGACGCCGAGCTCGGCGAAAGTCGTCATGAGCGTGCCTGTTCCGGCGGTGAGAGACCGCCTGAGGAGTCGGATCCACGCCCTCCACTCGTCCACAGGCGCGGGGCCCCGATCCAACGCCGGGGCGTGTCCACTCTACCCGGCGCGTTCCGGCGGGCCCCGACGCCTAGGCTGTACAGCGTGTTCGAGTGGATCCGTCGTCGTCGCCGCCCGGTGGGCCGGACGTTGCAGCTCCGCTCGCGCGGCGACCTCGGCGACGCGATGCGCGTCGACTTCGCGGAGCTCGCCCCGGACATCGAGACGTTCCTCGGTCAGGCCGCGTACCTGCAGCTCGGGTTCTTCGAGACGCTGAGCGAGCTGATCGCCTCGACGCCCGAGCTCGCCGAGAAGGAGTCCCTCTCGCGCGCCGCAGGGGCGGCGCTGATCAAGCACCAGGAGCTCGTCGCCCTCATCCGCGACCGCGGGGCCGACCCGACGCAGCTCATGCTCCCGTTCCGCGAGTCGCTCGACGCGTTCCGGCGCAACACCCACGGGGTGCGACCGCAGGAGACCATGCTGTCGGTCCATATCACGGCGGGCATGCTCGACGACTTCTACCTCGCGCTGTCCTCCAGCTACGGCGACACCGGGCGCCGTGTGGCCCGCATCCTCACGGCGGACGACGACCGCTCGGCGATCGTGGAGATCCTCGGCGCGGCCATCGCCGCCGACGAGGAGTGGCGCTGGCTGCTGGCCCTGTGGGGCCGTCGCCTCGTCGGCGACACGCTGCTCGTGGCGCGTGCGGCGCTGCGCCCGACGCGTCTGGACCGTGACGAGGAGAAGGTCGTCGAGCCCGTGTTCACGGAGCTGATGGGCGCGCACGCCCGGCGGATGGATGCCATGGGCCTCGCGGCCTGACGCCCCTCCTGCTCCTGCGGGTCAGACGCCGAGGCGCGCCCGTTCGGCCGCGCAGGGACGCCTGCTCAGCTCGGTCGCCGCGCCGTCGGCTCGGCTCAGACGCCGAGGCGCGCCCGCTCGGCCGCGTCGGAGGCGATCCGCCGACGGCTGAGCAGAGGGATGAGCACGAGGACGGTCGCCGCCGGCGCGAGGATCGCGACGATCCACAGCACGGGGGAGTCGATGCCCAGTCCGGCCCACGTCAGCACCGTCCACACGACGGCGGAGGCGGCGGCTCCGGCGAGTGGGGCGAGGGCGACGCCCCGCGTCGACCGGTGGGGCAGCGCGAAGTGCGCCGCGAGACCGATGACCGCGCCGAGGAGGAGACCGAGGAGGATCTGCACGGCGGAGCCGTCAGGCGACGAAGCCGACCCGGCGGGACTCCTCGGTGCCGACCTCGATGAACGCGAGGTTCGCGGTCGGGACGATGTAGGAGTTGCCCTTGACGTCGGTGAAGGTCAGGTGGCTCGCGGAGCTGTCGAGAGCGGAGGCGACCGTCGACTTCACGGCCTCCGAGGACTCGCTGGTCTCGAAGTTCAGTTCGCGTCCGGTGTTGGTGATGCCGATGCGAATCTCCACGATGCACGTCCTTCCCGCCCGGGGACCGATCGCCCGGCGCGTGCTCTCGACTCTACGGCAGGGCGCCGACACGGAGCCGCCGCGGGGCGCCCGCTTCGCGGACGGCGAACGCGGACGGCATCCCTCCTCCGGCGGGTCCGGCGGACGTGCGCGGTGTCGCGGCGGCCATGTCGGAGGGCGCGGTTAACGTGGGGGGATGCGGATCACGGATGCCATCGCCCCCGGTGCCGCGACCGACGCCGATCAGCAGGCGGTGACGGCGTGGGGGCCGACGGTCGGCGGCGCGGTGGTCGGGGCCCCGGGGTCGGGCAAGACCTCCACCCTGATCGCGCGCGTGCGCGCCCTCGTCGACGCCGGCGTCGACCCCGACGAGGTCCTCGTGCTCACCCCCACGCGACCGGCCGCGACCGCGCTGCGCGACCCGCTCGCCCTGGCGATCGGCCGGGCGACCGCCGGCGCCGTCGCGCGGTCGGTCGCCTCCTTCGCCTTCCAGCTCGTCCGCGGGGCCGAGGTGCGCCGCGGCGACGAGCCGCCGCAGCTGCTCACAGGCGGCGACGAGGACCAGATCATCCGCGACCTGCTCGACGGGGACGCCGAGGACGAGCGCGAGGGGGCCTCGCGCTGGCCCGAGTGGCTCGGCCCGGCGATCCGGGCGACGCGCGGCTTCCGCGGCGACGTGCGCGCGTTCCTCGCCGAATGCACCAACCTCGGCGTGCTGCCGGGCGACCTCGAGCGGCTGGCCGCCCGGCACGACCGCCCCGTCTGGGCGTCGCTGGCCTCCTTCTCCGCCGAGTACCGCGCAGTGCGGGCGTCGATGCGCGGTGCGCACCGCGACGCGGCCGACCTGACGCGCGAGGCCGTCGGCGTGCTCCGCGACGCCCTGGGCGACCGCGAGCTGCTCGGCCGCTTCGCCACGCTGCGCTGCATCCTCGTCGACGATGCGCAGGAGCTGACGGCCGGCGGCGTCGACCTCCTCGAGGCGGCGGCGGGACTGGGCATCGGCGTCGTGGTCTTCGGGGATCCCGACGTGGGCTCGGGCGCCTTCCGCGGCGCGACGCCGGAGAACTTCGCGCGCCTCGCCCGCTCGCTGGGCACGACGGCGGCGCTGGGCACCGTGCACCGGGGCACCCCGGAGCAGATCGACCTCGTCCGCTCCGTCGCCGCCCGCATCGGCGCCGCCGGCGTCGTCGCGCACCGGCGTCCACCGGTCGGCGCGGCGCCGATGGGCTCCGTCCGCACCTACCTGCTGCGCTCGCCCGCGGAGGAGGCCGACGCCATCGCGCGCCTGCTGCGCGAACGCCACGTCCTCGACGGAGTGGCGTGGGGCGACTGCGCCGTCATCGCCCACGACTCGCGGCAGGTCGCGACCCTGCAGACCGAGCTGGCCGCGCGCGAGGTCCCGGCCCGGGCGAGCGGCCCCGGCCTGGCGCTCGGCGCGCAACGGCCCGTGCGCGACCTCGTCGGCCTCGTGGAGCTCGGCATGCAGGACCCGGCGGACTGGACCCCGGACGCCGTCGCGGACGCGTTGCTGGGGACGTTCGGCGGCCTCGACCCGATCGAGCTGCGCCGGCTGCGGACGGTCCTGCGTCAGGACGAGGTCGAGCACGGCGGACACCGGACGGCCGGGGATCTGCTCGTGTCCGGCATCCGGCATCCCCTCGAGCTGGAGGCCGTCGACACGCGGGAGGGCCGCCGTGCGGCGCGGATGGGCGCGACGCTCGCGGCGGTGCGCGCGCAGGCCGCGAACCGGGCGACGCCGCACGAGATGCTGTGGACGGCGTGGGACCGCAGCGGCCTCGCGCGGACGTGGCGGGAGGCGTCCCGCGGACACGGTCCGATCGCCGAGCAGGCCGACCGGGACCTCGACGCGGTCGTCGCCCTCTTCCAGGCGGCCAAGCGGTTCACCGAGCGCGAACCGGACGGGGAGGCGGCGGTCTTCCTCCGTGCGGTGCTCGACAGCGACGTGGCCGAGGACCGCATCGAGCAGCCCGCCGTCGCCGACACCGTCCGCGTGCTGACGCCGGCGGCGGCGGCCGGGACCGCCTTCGACACGGTCGTCGTCGCGGGCGTGCAGGACGGCGTCTGGCCGAACACCCGGCTGCGCGGCGGACTGCTCGAGACGTGGCGGCTGGCCGATGCCGTGCTCCGGCCCGAGCTCCCGGCTGCGGGGCTCATCGACCGGCGACGCGACGCGATGCACGACGAGCTGCGGCTG
The DNA here is from genome assembly GCA_016870695.1 of Actinomycetota bacterium. GTDB lineage: Bacteria > Actinomycetota > Actinomycetes > Actinomycetales > Microbacteriaceae > Microbacterium. The sequence continues at coordinate 4,670 of VGAV01000010.1, forward strand.
TTCCTGCGGTCCATCTCGCGGGCGCGGGAGCGGCTCGTCGTGACGGCGGTGGCCGACGACGACACCGGACCCAGCGTCCTGTTCGAGATGCTGCCGACGCCCGAGCCGGCGGCATCCATCCCGGAGCACCCGCTGTCGCTGCGGGGTCTGGTCGCCCGTCACCGTCGCACGCTGACCGCGCCGCGCACGACGGCCGCGCAGCGGCGGCACGCGGCGTCGCAGCTGGCCCTCCTCGCGGCGGCCGACGTGCCGGGCGCCGCGTCCGAGCAGTGGTACGGCGTGGCGGCACCGAGCTCCATCGCGCCGCTGCGCGACCTGTCCCGCGAGGACGTCCGGGTGTCGCCGTCGCGGCTGCACGCGCTCGAGCAGTGCGAGCTCGACTGGGTCATCGGCGACCTCGGCGGCGACCGCAGCGGCACGACCGCGGGCATCGGGACCATCATCCACGCGGCCCTCGAGACCGCGGCATCCCCGTCCGAGGCCGACCTGTGGGCGGTCGTCGAGGAGCGCTGGGGCGAGCTCGTCTTCGACGCCGCCTGGCGTGAACGCGCGGAGCAGACGCGGGCGCGCGACCTCGTGCGGCGGCTCGCCAGCTACCTGCGGCGGTTCGACGACGCCGGTCACCGGCTCCTCGCCGCCGAACGGCACTTCGACGTGCCCATCCCCGTTCCCGACGCGGGGGAGCACCGCGCGGTGCTGAGCGGCGACATCGACCGCGTCGAGCTCACCTCCCGCGGCGAGGTCGTCATCGTCGACCTCAAGACGGGCAAGAACGAGCCCCAGACGGATGCCAAGGTGGCCGACAACCCGCAGCTCGCGGCGTACCAGCTGGCCTTCTCGTCCGGCGCCATCGAGCAGGCCGGCGGATTCGCGCCCGGCGGGGCGAAGCTGCTGGTCCTGCGCCCCAGCGCGGCGACCAAGGACTACGCCGAGCCCCACCAGCCGCCGTTCGACGACGACGCCCGCGCGGCGTTCGTCGAGCGGGTGCAGCGCGCGGTGGGCGTCATGCGCGGCGGCAGCTTCTCCGCGCCGTACGAGGTGCACTGCCGTGACGAGTTCTCGTTCGGGCTGTGCCGCATCCACACGATCTCGGCGGTGAGCGCCTCGTGACGGCGCCGATCCCGCCCGCGCCGATCGGGACCGCGCTGCTGCCCGCCGCGACGATCGCGGCCGCTCTGGGGCAGTTCCCGCCCACGGCCGAGCAGACCGAGGTGATCGAGGCGCCGCTCGCGCCGGCGCTCGTCGTCGCGGGCGCCGGCAGCGGCAAGACCGAGACGATGGCGGGGCGGGTGGTCTGGCTCGTCGCGAACGGCCTCGTCCGCCGCGACGAGGTGCTCGGGCTGACCTTCACCCGCAAAGCCGCGGGCGAGCTCGCCGAGCGCATCCAGCGGCGGCTGCAGCGCCTGTCCGAGTTCGAGGTGCGCGGTCTGCTTCCGAAGCTGCCCGCCCTGCACGCGGCCGGGCGTCTGGCGGTCTTCGCCGAGCTGGCCGGCGCCGAGGGCGCGCGCGGGGATGCGGCACGCCGCGACGCGCTGGACGCCCTCGCCCGCGAGACGCACGCCGTCCCGCCCGTCGACCACGACGGCGACCAGCTGCTGCACCGGCCGACGGTGGCGACCTACAACAGCTTCGCCGACGGACTCGTCCGCGAGCACGGGCTGCGGATCGGGCGCGACGCCGAGGCGGCCATCCTGTCCGAGTCGGCGGCCTGGCTCCTCATGCGCCGGGTCGTCTTCGCCTCCGACGATCCGCGTCTGGAGGAGCGGCAGGAGTCGCCGCGCACCCTCATCGACGCGGCGCTGCGCATCGCCCGCGACGGCGTCGACAATCTCGTCGACCTCGACCGGCTCGCCGCCTTCCCCGACGAGTTCGGGCGCATTGTCGAGCGCCCGTCCGAGAACGCGCGGACCTCCGTCTACAAGGACGTCGCCGATGCGGCTGCCCGCGTCTCGGCGCTCGGCCTGCTCGCCGACCTCGCGCGGGCGTACGACCGCGAGAAGGCGCGTCTGAGCGTCATGGACTTCGCCGACCAGGTCGCCGGCGCCCTGCGCATCGTCCGCGACCACCCGGCCGTCGTCGACGAGCTGCGCGCCCGCTACCGCGTCGTGCTGCTCGACGAGTACCAGGACACCTCCGTGGTGCAGACCGACCTGCTCTCGACGCTCTTCGGCGGCACGGGGGTCATGGCGGTCGGCGACCCCCATCAGGCCATCTACGCCTGGCGCGGCGCCAGCGCCGGCAACCTCGGCGGCTTCCCTGCCGCCTTCGCCCCGGACGGCGGCTGCGCGCAGTTCTCCCTCCTGACCAGCTGGCGCAACAGCGCGCGGGTCCTGGATGCCGCCAACGCGGTGCTCGCGCCCCTGGCCGATCGCTCGCCGGTCGCCGTCGAGCAGCTGCGCGCCCGTCCGGGCGCCCCCGACGGTCTCGTCGAGATCGCCTTCGACGACGCGCTCGACGCGGAGGCGGACCGCGTCGCCGCCTGGTTCGCCGGGATCCGGGCGGCCCGCGCCGCGGACGGGCGCGCGACCACGGGCGCCGTGCTCTTCCGCAGCAAGAAGCACATGGTGCGCTTCGGGGACGCGCTCGGACGTCGTGGCATCCCTCATCGCATCCTCGGTCTCGGCGGGCTGCTCACGACCCCCGAGGTCGTCGACGTGGTGTCCGCACTGAGGGTGATCAGCGACCCGGAGGCGGGCTCCCCGCTCATCCGGCTGCTGTCGGGGCCGCGCTGGTCCGTCGGACTCGCGGACCTGCGCGCGCTCGCCCAGCTCGCCCGGCGGCTCGCCTCGCACGACGCGGCGCTGCAGCCGCTGGACACCGACGTGGCGGCGCGGCTGCGTTCCACCCCCGGAGCCGACCGCGCGTCGCTCGTCGACGCGCTCGACTTCCTCACCCGCCAGGCCGACGACCACGGGTGGCTCGCCGACATCACCCCCGTGGGGCGGGCGCGGCTGCGCGACGCGGGCGCGGTGTTCGCCGGGCTGCGCCGCAGCGTCGGTGCGCCCATCCCCGAGCTGATCCGCCTGGTGGAGGCGGAGCTGCGCCTGGACATCGAACTCGCCGCGAACGAGTCGCGCGGTCCGGCGCGCATCGCCTCGGCGCAGCTGCGCGCGTTCGTGGACGAGATCCGCGGCTTCCTCGCGGCGGACGAGTCCGGCTCCGTCAGCAGCCTGCTCGCCTGGCTCGACCACGCCGAGCAGGCCGACGAGTTCGCCCCGCGCACCGAGCCGCCCGAGGACGACGTCGTCCAGCTGCTGACCATCCACGGGTCGAAGGGCCTGGAATGGGATGCCGTGGCGGTCGTGCGCCTGGTCACCGACGAGCTGCCCTCGCTGGCCCGGGACACGAAGGGATGGCTCGGCTTCGGCGTGCTGCCGTCGGAGTTCCGCGGGGACTCCGCCTGGCTCCCCGTCCTCGGGTGGCGCGGCGCCGAGACGCAGCAGCAGCTCAAGACCGCCATCGAGGAGTTCGTCGCCGCCAACCGCGCGCGGCAGCTCGACGAGGACCGCCGCCTGGCCTACGTCGCCTTCACGCGCGCGCGGGACCATCTGCTGCTGACCGGGTCGAGCTGGTCCGGGACCAAGCGTCCCCGGCGCCCGAGCGTCTTCCTCGATGAGGCCGCCGCCGCCCTCGGCATGGTGCTCGACATCGGCGAGCCCGGCGACGACCCGTACGACGGGGAACGCCGCACCCTGCAGTGGCCGCTCGACCCGCTCGGCGCCCGGCGGACCGCCGTGGCCGCGGCCGCGGCCGAGGTCGAGGAGGCGCGTCTCGCCGCCCCGGCGGACCCCGACCCCGACCTCGAACTGCTGCTGGCCGAACGGGCGGAGCGCCTGCGCCCCACGCACACGCCGGCGCCGACCCGCATCCCGGCGTCCCGCTACAAGGACTTCGTGGCCGATTACGGCGGCACGGTCGAGTCGCTCCGCCGGCCCATGCCCGAGCGCCCGTTCCGTCAGACGCGTCTGGGAACGCTGTTCCACGCCTGGGTCGAACGCCGATCGGGACTGGTCGGCGCGGGGACGGGTCTCGACGACGGTGCGCTGTGGACGGATGACGACGACACCGGCGCCTCTGCCGCGGATGCCGAGGAGCTGCAGCGTCTGCGCGAGAGCTTCGAGCGCTCCGAGTGGGCGGGTCTGCAGCCCCTCGAGGTCGAGACGGAGATCGACTTCGTCACGCCGCTCCTGGACGGGCGCGAGCACGTGATCATCTGCAAGCTGGACGCCGTCTACCGCCGCGGCGACCGCATCGAGATCGTGGACTGGAAGACGGGACGTCCGCCCGTCGGCGAGGCCGAGAAGCGGGCCCGGATGCTGCAGCTCGAGCTGTATCGCGAGGCGTATCACGCCAAGCACGGCGTCCCGATGGACAAGATCGACGTCGCTCTCTTCTACGTCGGCGACGAGGTCGTGCTGCGCGGCTGAGCGGTCGGCGTGTTGGTCGGACGGGGTGGCATCCGTGGGCTCAGGCGCCCCAGTGGGGGTCACCAGCCCCAGTGGTCCTGCAGACGGGTGGGGGTGGCGCGTTCGTCGGGCGGGGTGGCATCCGTGGTGCTCAGGCGCCCCAGTGGGGGTCACCAGCCCCAGCGGTCCTGCATTCGGGTGGGGGTGGCGTGTTTGCCGGGCCGGGTGGCATCCGTGGTGCTCAGGCGCCCCGCCTGGCGACAGCAGCCCCGGCGGTCTGCAGACGGGCGGGCGCGGTCGCGGCGACGGCCGGGGGAGAGGCCGGTCAGGCGTCGCGGGCCTCGCGGGCGTCGTCATCCCCGGCGACGGCCCAGCGGCGCAGCGCCGCACGGGAGGCGCGGACGGCGTCCTCCTCGTCCTGGGCCGTGACGTCGTGAGGGACGTCGCCCGCGGAAATCGGGGCCTCGTCCGGCGCGGCATCGAGCGACCCGGTGCGCTGAGGCGTCCAGCCGTCGAGGTCGACGGGCACGGTGGCGCCCGGGTCCTCGGGCTCGCGCAGACCCGTCAGGTCGAACGCGTTCTCCCGGGCGGGGTCCGCGGGTGCGGCGTCCTCCGCGGCGAGACGGTCTCGTTCCGCGGCCAGGTAGAGCGAGAGGGCCTCGGGGTCGTAGGCGTCCGTCTGCATGGACGTGTCGATCGGGGCCGCCGCGGTCGGCGGGACGCGCTCGACCAGCGCCATGGCGTCGTCGATGTCGGCGCGGCTGTCGGGAACGATGTGATCGCCGCGGACGCCGTCGGCGAGGGCCGTGAGCAGGGCGACCGCGTCGTCGACGACATCGCTCTCCCCGGCGTCCCAGCCGTGGACGAGCCAGCGGGCGAACTCCAGCTCGGCGTACAGGCGCGCGCGTTCGCGCAGCAGCGGGTCGGGGGACCGCTCGCCGCCGCGCGCATAGCCGTCGTGGACGTCGTCGGTCGCGGTGGGGGCCGACGCGAGCCACCGAAGGTCGACGGCGGGATCGCCGACGCTGAGGCCCGCCCACTCGAGCAGACCGGTGACGTGCGGGATCCCCTCATCGTCGTCGACCAGCAGGAAGGACGAGCTGCTCGCGCCGCCGAGGACGACGGCGGACTCGAACCGCCACAGCTCGTCCACCTCGACCGCGCGGCGCCAGCGGAGCATGAGCCCGTCCGGGACGCGGTCGGTGGCGTCGACCCGGTCGAGAAGGCGCGTCACGTCATCGCGTACCTGCTCCGGCGACCGGACGGGGAGTCCGTCGGTCCGCACGACCGACACCGGCAGCGCGTGCACCGCGGCCAGCGCGGCGCCGATGGCCGGCGCGTACCCCGGGCCCTTGGGGAGGTTGGCGGGGTCGATGCGATAGCCGACGAGATGGTCGACGACGAGCACACGCTGGGTTCCGGAGCCGGTCTCGCCGAGCACCTCCGGCGCGGCGAAGGGCAGCAGCGCCCGCACGCCCGGGGTGAGGGCATGCAGCGCGCGGGACTCCGTCGCCAGGTCGCGCGCGGCCGCGTCGTCGACGGGCATGCGCACGACAATGGCGCGTCCGTCCTCCAGGCGTGCGAAGGCGGCGTCGAAGCGGCCGGGCCCGTTCTCGGTCAGCGGACCGACCGCCGTGACCCCGATGCCGGGCAGAGCCGCCGTCACCGACGCGGCTAGAGTGAGGGGCGAGCGTGCCATGCCCCCAGGGTAGGTCGGTCCCGCGCTCCTTCCCCCCGCGCCACGCCCTTGAGAGAGGTGTTCGATGCCGCCCAGCGCCCCCGTGCCGTCGCGTCCCCTCGTGCGCGACCGCAGCGCCGACGAACGCCGCACCGCGGGACTGCTCGATGCGGCGCGCGCCGCATTCGGGACCCGCGTGCTCGCTGTGCGCGCGGACGCGGCGCCGGTCCGCGGCGACGCTCTCGTCGGCGTGCCCGTCTCCGCGCTGGACGAGGTGCTCGAGTGGGCGTTCCTGGGCCGCGGGCCCGCCGGCGAGGCCGTCCTCCTTGCGGTCGTCCCGGACGAGGCGGACATCGCCCTGCCCCCGGATGCCGCCTGGTCGAGGCTGCGCGAGATCGGCGGCGACCTCGTCGAGTCCGACGCCTCGATCCTGCGTACCGCCGTCGCCCTCGCGGGGTGGCTGCGCGACGCGCCCTTCTGCCCCGCGTGCGGAACCCGGACGCTCACCCGTGACGCCGGATGGGCACGGCACTGCCCCGGATGCGGCCGCGAGCACTTCCCGCGCACCGACCCGGCGGTGATCGTCCTGGTGGTCAGCGAGGACGGCGGGCGGGTGCTGCTCGGTGCGAACGCCGCGTGGGGCGGAGCCCGGTACTCGTGCTTCGCCGGGTTCGCGGAGGCGGGGGAGTCGCTCGAAGAGGCGGTCGCGCGAGAAGTCGCGGAGGAGGCGAACGTCGTGCTGCGCGACGTCGAGTACCGCGGCTCGCAGGTCTGGCCGTATCCCCGCTCGCTCATGCTGGGCTTCCGTGCCCGCGTGGAGCACGACGCCGACGCCCGCGAGGACGGTGAGGAGATCGTCGAGGTGCGCTGGTTCACCCGCGACGAGCTCGGCGCCGCGATGCGGGGCGAGAGCGGTCTGCAGCTGCCCGGACCGGCCTCCATCGCCCGGCGCCTCATCGACGACTGGTACGAGGAGACGCGGTGAGCGCGCTCGACGGGCTCGACGAGCAGCAGCGGGAGGCGGCGCGGACCCTGCGCGGACCCGTCTGCGTCCTCGCGGGCGCCGGCACGGGCAAGACGCGGGTCATCACGCGCCGCATCGCCCACGGCGTCGACACCGGCGCGTACTCCCCGCAGCGGGTGATGGCCGTCACCTTCACGGCGAAGGCCGCGGGGGAGATGCGCGGTCGACTGCGTGCCCTCGGCGTCTCGGGGGTGTCCGCGCGGACGTTCCACGCGACGGCGCTGGCGCAGGTGAACTACTTCTGGCCCGCTCTCGCCGGCGACCAGGCGCCGTCCATCATCGACAACAAGGTGCGCATGCTCGCGCACGCCGCCGACGGAGTGGGGCTGTCGCCGGACACGGCCACCCTCCGCGACGTGGCGTCCGAGATCGAGTGGCGCAAGGTCACCATGCGCTCGATCGAGCAGTACGCGGCGGACCGGCCGAACGGCGTCGGACGGCTCGGGGTGGACCGCGTCGTGGACCTGCAGCGCGCGTACGAGAAGCTCAAGGACGAGCGCCGTCAGATGGACTTCGAGGACGTCCTCCTCACGTGCGCGGGGATGATCGAGGCGGAGCCCCGGGTGGCCGCCGCCGTGCACGAGCAGTACCGGCACTTCACCGTCGACGAGTTCCAGGACGTGTCGCCGCTGCAGGCGCGACTCCTCGAGCTGTGGCTCGGCGACCGCCACGACCTTTGCGTGGTGGGCGACGCCAGCCAGACCGTCTACTCGTTCACCGGCGCCGACTCGCGGTATCTGCTGGAGTTCGAGCGGACCCACCCGGATGCCAAGGTGGTGCGCCTCGAACGCAATTACCGCTCCACGGCGCCGGTGCTCGCCGTCGCGAACGACCTCATGCGCGGCCGCGCCGGCGCGCTGGAGCTGGTCGCCGCGTCGCCGGAGCAGACACCGGCCCCCACGGTGCGCGCGTACGACGACGACGAGGACGAGGCGGCCGGGGTCGCGCGGTCCATCGCCGACCTCGTCGCGCGCGGCGCGGACCCGCGGGCGATCGCCGTTCTCTACCGCTCGCATGCGCAGTCGGCCCTGCTGCTGACGGCCCTCGCCGGCGTCGGGGTGGCTGCCACCGTGCTCGGGGGGCGACGGTTCTTCGACCTCCCCGAGGTCCGGCAGGCGATGATGGCCCTGCGCGCGGCCTCGGTGGCGCCGCTGGAGACGGGGTTCCTCGCGACCGTGCGCGACGTTCTGCGCAGCGTCGGGTTGACGGACGAGCCGCCGGCCGCCGGCGGGGCTCTGCGCGATGCCTGGGAGGCGCGCGCCGCCCTCCTGCGTCTGGCGGAGGAAGCGCCCGCGGGGACGGACCTGCGCGGCTTCACCGACGACCTGCAGGCGCGCGCCCGGGACCAGCACGAGCCGGCCACGCGGACGGTCACGCTCGCGACGCTGCACGCCGCCAAGGGACTGGAATGGGACCACGTCCACCTCGTCGGGGTCAGCGAGGGGCTGCTGCCCATCTCGTACGCCACGACCTTCGAGGCGGTCGACGAGGAGCGTCGCCTGGCATACGTCGGTGTCACGCGTGCCGCGCGGACGCTGTCCATCAGCTGGTCCCATGGTCGGGGGCGGAGCGAACGGTCGCCGTCGCGCTTCCTCCGAGAGATCGGCAGCGGCAGTCTGCGCTCGGCCGATGTCGTCGCCAGGACCGGCGGGACGTCGCGGCGCGCAGGTGCAGGGAGCTCGTCGTCTTCGAGGGGTCCGCGCTGAGATAGTGCCGCGCGGCGCGCGCGACCTCGACGGCGAATCCCGCATCGACGTCGGGGCGCGGTCGCGCGAGGAGCTGGGCCGCGATCGCCGGCCAGGCCGGGTCGCGAGAGCGGGCCGTGGCATCCAGGCAGCTCAGGCACGCCGTCAGACCGGGCCGGACGAGCGGACCGACGGCCGCCTGACCGGCGTCCAGGACGACCGGCAGATGGGGCACGTCCTCGCGAACCAGGGCGACTGCCCGGCGGGGGTCGACGCGGTGGGCGCCGAGCAGGATCACCGTCCGCCCGTCGTCGGGGGCAGCGGTCCGGCTGCCCGCCCACGGCAGCACGGCGGTGTCCGGGGGCAGCCCGAGCCGGACCGCGCGGACCACGCCCGGGGACAGGTCGTCTGTCACCTGCAGGGCGACCCGCGGGGCGCGGGCGGGTGCGTCGAGAGCGGGGACCAGCCGGGCCAGCAACGCGTCGACGTCGGTCTCGTCGGCGCCCGCCATCCGGGCGAGCCCCTGCAGGACCGGCAGGCTCGTCCCGTTCTCGAGCGCGTCCACGGCCGCTGCGTGCCACGCGGACTCGAGGGTCAGCTGCACGAGCGGCGGCGCGCCGAACTGCACGGTGCGGTCGTCCCGCCAGAGCGGGGGAGCGGAAGGGGCGAGTCGAGGCATGCCGACGATCCTGGCGCGCTCGGAAGGCGTTCCGGGGTTGTCCACAGAAAGAGGCGTCGACGCCTCCTCCCCAGGCCTCGTGGCTCAGACGGGCCGCTGGTCGCCCGGGGCGCCGTCGTCGTCCGACGTGGACCCGTCGTTCGACGTGGACCCGCCGTCCGACGCGGAATCACTGTCCGACGGGCCCGCGGCATCCGCCGACCCGCCGTCCGCCGATCCAGCGTCCGAGGCAGCCTCGCCGGTCTCCTCGGCCAGCAGCTGGGCGAGGGCGTCGTCCATGGCATCCGCCGGCGCGCTCTCGCCGCGGGACTGCGCGGTCAGACGGGCGACGAGGGCCGCGGGGTCGTCGATGTCCTCGGCCGTCGGCATGAGGTCGGGGTAGTCCCACAGCGCGTCGCGGCCCGCGACGCCCACCGCGTCGGTCACGGCGCGCCACAGCGCGGCGGCCTCCCGCATGCGGCGCGGTCGCAGCTCGAGCCCGACGAGCGAGCCGAGGGCCTGCTCGGCCGGTCCGCCCACCGCGCGACGACGACGGACGGCTTCGGCGATGCGCGCCGCCGAGGGCAGGCGGGCGGTCGCGTCCTCGGTGACGACGTCGACCCAGCCCTCGATGGTCGCCAGGAGGTTCTCGAGGCGGGTCAGCGCCGCCGTCTGCTCCTCCGAGCGGGCGGGCAGGAGCGCGCCGCTCTCGAGGGCGTTGCGCAGCTCCTCGGGCTGGGAGGGGTCGAAGCGGGAGGCGAGGTCCTCGAGGGCGTCGGTGTCCACGCGGATGCCGTGGGCGAAGTCGCGCACCTGGGAGATGACGTGCAGGCGCAGCCAGCGGGCGTGCCGGAACAGGCGCGCGTGCGCGAGCTCGCGCGTGGCGAGGTAGAGCGCGAGCTGGTCGTCCGGGATCTCCAGGTCGCGCCCGAAGTCGGCGAAGTTCTGGGGCAGGATCGCCGCGTCGCCGTCGGGCATGACGGGGATGCCGACGTCGCCGCCGCCCACGACCTCGGTCGACAGGCGACCGACGACGTGACCGAGCTGCGTGGCGAAGAGGGAGCCGCCGACGGTCCGCATGAGACGACCCGCTCCGGCGATGAGGTCCTGCATGTCGTCCGGCGCCTGCTGGCCCAGGGCGTCGGTCAGCGCGTCGGCGATGCTCGTGGCGACGGGCTCGGCGAGCTCCTGCCACACCGGGAGGGTGGCCTGCACCCATGCGCCGCGCGTCACGGCGCGGGCCGGGTGGGGGAGGTCCGAGATCGTCGTGGCCTCGCCCAGCCACAGCGCCGCGAGGGCGAACGCCTGGTCGAGGTCGGTCCGCTGCCCGGTCGACACGCCGCGGTCGTCCTGGTTGGCGATGTGCAGGGCCTGCCGTTCGGCGAGGCTCCAGTCGACGCCGTCCTGCGCGCCGGAGAACGCCCCCTGCAGCTGGCTCATCACGGCCTGCAGCATGGCGGGGTCGATCTGCATGCCGGACAGGCGTGCGAGCTGCTCGGGGTCGATGGCCCCGGTCTCGCCCGCGAGCAGGCGTCGCATGAGCTCCTGGAACTCCTCCTCGGGGCTCCGGTCGTCGTCTGCCACTTCAGCCGCCTTTCAGCCAGGTCTGGGGGTTCCGGATCTACGCTAGTCGCAGGATTCATCGCATCCCCCGGCACGGCCTCACCCCGCTTACGCCGCGCGCGAACGACCCGGCGGAGGTAGGCCCACGTGACCCTGTTCGACGAGAACGTCTCCGTCGTGCCCGCGCCCCCGCGGCGCCTGCGCCGTTCGACCGTGACGGGCCTGTGGGCGCTGAGCGTGGCGCTGCTCGTCCTGCTCGTGCTGTCGTTCCTGCCGACGGCCTACGTCATCCAGCAGCCCGGTCCCGTCATCGACACCCTCGGGACGTCGGAGAACGCGGACGGGGAGCAGGTGCCGCTCATCACCGTCCCGGACGGGCAGGACACGACCGGCTCCGGGCGCCTGGACCTGCTCACGGTGCAGGTCGTCGGCAATCGCGAGCGCACGCCGTCCTGGCTCGAGCTCGTGGGCGCCTGGTTCAACCCGTCCCGCGCCGTGGTGCCGCTGGACCGCATCTTCCCCGCGGGCGAGACGACGGAGGAGCGCAACACCCAGAACGTCGCGCTCATGAACGACTCCCAGCAGGAGGCCACTGCCGCCGCGCTGGAGGAGCTCGGCTACGACGTCGGCCAGCACGTGCGGGTGAATCAGCTGAACGACGACGCGGCCGCCGCGGGGTCGATCGAGGCCGGGGACACCATCCTCTCGGTCGACGGCGTCCCCGCCGACTCGGCGACGGCCGTCCGCGACGCGGTGCAGGCCGCGGCGGGCGCGCCCGTCTCGATCGAGCTGGAACGCGACGGACGGGACTCCACCGTCGAGGTGACGCCCGCCCTCGTCGAGGACGGGGGCGAGAGCGCGTACGTCCTGGGCATCGTGCTCGAGAACGCCTTCGACTTCCCGATCGACGTCGAGATCCAGCTGAACAACGTCGGGGGACCGAGCGCCGGCATGATGTTCGCCCTCGGCATCATCGACAAGCTATCGCCGGAGGACCTCACGGGCGGTCAGCACTTCGCCGGAACGGGCACGATCGACGCGGAGGGGAACGTCGGGCCGATCGGCGGCATCCGTCAGAAGCTCTACGGAGCCCGGGATGCCGGGGCGACCTGGTTCCTCGCCCCGGAGGCGAACTGCGACGAGGTCGTGGGCCACGTGCCCGACGGGCTGCGCGTGTTCTCGACGGCGACGCTCGAGCAGTCGCTGACAGTGCTCGAGACGGTGCGCGACGGGGGCGATCTCGACGCCCTCCCGACGTGCGGGGCTGAAACTGCTGCGGGATCGTAGCATCCACGGCTTTCCCCCAGAACGCCGCGCCTAGGATGGTCGAGTGACCACGACCTCAGCGCCGAACCAGGCCACGCCGCCCAACCGCTCCCGCCGGATCATCTCGATCTCGCTCGCGATCATCGCCGCGCTCGTCGTGGCGTTCTTCGTCTTCGCGAGTCTCTACGCCGACTGGATGTGGTTCGCACAGCTGGGCTTCACCGGAGTCCTCACGACCCAGTGGATCGCCCGGGCGGTGATGTTCGTGGTCGGCTTCCTCGCGATGGCCGTGCCCGTCTGGGGCGTCATCCAGCTGGCCTACCGCCTGCGCCCCGTCTACGCCCGTCTGAGCTCGCAGCTCGACCGCTACCAGGAGGTCGTCGAGCCGCTCCGCCGGCTGGCGATGTGGGGCATCCCCGTCTTCTTCGGCTTCTTCGCCGGCTTCGCCGCCTCGGCGCAGTGGGAGACGACGTGGCTGTGGTTCAACGGCGTCACGACCAGCGAGACCGACCCGCAGTTCGGTCTCGACACCGGCTTCTACCTGTTCGGGATGCCGTTCTACGCGGCCCTGCTCGGCTTCACCTCCGCGGTGCTCCTGGTGTGCCTGCTGCTGACCGGCGTCGTGTCGTACCTGTACGGCTCGGTGCGCGTCGGCCAGCGCGAGCTGCGCATCTCCAAGGCGGCCCGCATCCAGCTCGCGGTCCTCGCCGGTCTCTACCTGCTGGTCCAGGGCGCGAGCCTGTGGCTCGACCGGTTCCGCACCCTCGTCGAGCCCGGGGAGCGCATCACGGGTCCCGGCTATGTGGGCGCCAACGCGGTGATCCCCGGCCAGACGATCCTCGCGATCGTCGCGGTGCTCGTGGCCGTCCTCTTCTTCGTCACGGCCGTCATCGGCCGCTGGCGCTACCCGCTCATCGCGACGGCGC
>VGAV01000011.1 GCA_016870695.1 Actinomycetota bacterium
CTCGCCGAGGCCCTCGCGCGCTGCGACGTCCCGCAGGTACGCCTGGATCTCGTGTCCGCCGGCGAAGGTGCGCGACCATCCGGCGTGCGGGTGGGCGGCGAAGCTGTAGAGGTGGGCCGGGACATCGCACGCGACGCCGGGGTAGGTGTTGTCGCGCCAGGTGCCGCCGACGTCGTCGGCGCGCTCGAGGACGACGATGTCGTCGCGCCCGGCGCGCCGCAGGGCGCCCGCCATGCCGAGCCCGGCGATCCCGGCTCCGACGATGGCGACGTCGACGACGGTCACGCGGGGGACCCCGCCGACCCGGTCGTGCGGACGTCCGCCGAAACGCGGTAGTCGGTCGTCCGCAGGCGGAAGGGCCGCATCAGGCTGCGCGCGAGACGCTCGGCGTCGGGGACGGGCAGCTCGTTCCCGTGCTCGATGCCGGTGTCGGGGAGGACGCGCCCGTCGTAGAGGGTGCCGCCCAGGTCGTCGCCGCCCGACCGCAGCAGCACGGCCGCAGTCTCGCGGCCCACCCGGGTCCAGGGGATCTGCACGTGCGGGATGCTGCCGGACAGCAGCAGCCGCGACACGGCGACCATGGCGCGGTGCTCGTCCCGGGCCGCCCGACCCTCGACCAGGGGAACGTCGCCGCCGGGCAGCGGGATCGGCACGAACTCGGCGAAGCCGCGGGTCCGCCCCTGGATCTCGCGCAGACGCCGGAGGTGGGCGATGCGCTCGGCCGAAGTCTCGACGTGCCCGTAGAACAGGACCGACGTCGAGCGGAACCCGGCGCGATGCGCCGCCGTGATCGTCTCCACCCATCGGTCGATGTCGAGATCGCCGGGTGCGATCCGCTCGCGCACGCGCTCGCTGAGCACCTTCACCCCCGTGCCGGGAACGGTGTCGACGCCGGCGTCGCGCATCGCGGCGAGGGCGCCGTCGAGTCCGAGCCCCCCGCGTTCGGCGAGGTCCACGACGTCCTGCGGACGGTACGCGTGGACATGGATGCCACCAGCCCCACGCTTCACGGCCCGGACGATGTCGAGGTAGGCCGTCGGTTCGACGTCGTCGGGCAGACGGCCCTGCACGCAGATCTCGGTCGCGCCGAGCCCGGCGGCGTCGGCCGCGATGGCCGCCGCGTCGTCGAGGTCGAACTCGCCCTCCGCCGTCCGCCCGCCCGGACGGAAGCCCGTGGACGTCAGGTTGCGGTTCTGCACCAGGGTGACCGGCTCGCCGACGGTGTACCGGCGCGCGTCGTCGGCGGCGGCGGTGAGGGCGTCGAGGTCGTCGCCGGTCGCGTGGAGCAGCCGGACCCAGTCGGCGTCGTCGAGCGCGAGCGGGTCGGCCGCCGCCCGCTCGGCGAGGCGCCCGACACCGGGATCTCCGGCGCTGTGACCGCCCGGCCCGGCGCCGCGAGCGTCGGGGGAGGAGGAGATGTCGCGAACGGAGGACGTTCCGGTGGCGGGAGATCCTCCCTCCGCGTCTTCCCCTCCCGTCGCGCGCCGACCCGCGCCGAGAGGGAGGACGTCGGCGGCGAGGCCCATGGCATCCCTCAGCTCCCGGACGGGGCCGTGCAGGGCCGGGTCGATCCACCGGTCCGGGTCCGCGAGGTACTCGGGGTGCGCCGTCAGGCGCTCGCGGAGCTCGAAGCCGTGGTCGGCGGTCGCGGCGGCGAGGTCGTCGATGTGCGGCCAGGGGCGTTCCGGGTTGACGTGGTCGGCGGTGAGCGGCGACACCCCGCCCCAGTCGTCGATGCCGGCGCCGAGGAGCAGTCCGAGCTCGCGCGGGTCGGAGAGGTTCGGCGGGACCTGGATGCGCATGTCGGGTCCGAGCACCAGGCGTGCGACCGCGACCGTCGCGAGGTACTCGGCCGTGTCGGCATCCGGAGCCCCCTGCATCGCGGTGCGGGGCTTGGCCCGGAAATTCTGGACGATGACCTCCTGCACATGCCCGTGCCGGTCGTCGCTCTCGCGCAGGGCGACCAGCGACTCGGCGCGGTCGCGGACGGTCTCGCCGATGCCGACGAGGATGCCGGTCGTGAACGGGATGCCGGCGGCCCCGGCGTCGTCGATGACCTTCAGACGCAGTGCGGGGTCCTTGTCGGGGGAGCCGTAGTGGACCTGCCCGGGCTCCTCGAACAGTCGGCGCGAGGTCGTCTCGAGCATCATGCCCATCGAGGGCGCGACGGGACGCAGCATCGCGAGCTCGTCGGGGAGCATGACGCCGGGGTTGGCGTGCACGAGCATGCCCGTCTCGGCGGTGATCAGGCGCGCGATGTGGGCCACGTACTCGACGGTCGAGGCGAAGCCGTGCGCGTCGAGCCAGGCCCGGGCCTCCGGCCAGCGGTCCTCGGGGCGGTCGCCGAGGGTGAGCAGCGCCTCCTTGCACCCCAGGGACTGGCCCTGCCGGACGACCGTGAGCACCTGCTCGGGACTCATGTAGGTCGGCTTGCGCAGCAGGCTCAGCTGCCCGGGGGTGTCGACGAAGATGCAGTAGTGACAGCGGTCGCGGCACAGGGTCGTCAGCGGGACGAAGACTTTGCGCGAGTAGGTGACGACGCCCGGACGTCCGGCGCGCTCGAGGCCGACGTCCCGCAGGGCCGCCGCCGCGGGGAGCAGCCGGTCGAGCGGCGCGTGCAGCAGCATCTCGGCCTCGTCGACGGTGGGGCGGTGCCCGTTCGTCACGCGAGTGAGGGGATCGTCGATCGAGGCGCCTCGGGCCGGTGCGACCTGCGGCGCAGCGCTGCCCGTGCTCATCGCTCCAGGCTATCCCTCCGCTTGCGCATCCGGGTCGGGGCGCGATCGTTGCGCTCTTGTGAGGTGGACGACCGGGAACGGCCGGGGGCGCTGGCAGACTGGATGCCATGGTGACCCTGCTGCTGGACTCGACGCAGCTCGAGGTGGTGCTCTCGCCGACCGAGCGTGCGATGTCATTCCGCAAACGGAATATCGTCGTGCCGCGCGACACCATCGAACGCGTGCAGCTCACCGACGACGCCTGGACGTGGCTGCGCGGCGTCCCGAACCCGGGTGTCAACGTGCCCGTGGTCGGGGCGATGGGCACGTGGAAGTCGGCCGGGGGGAACGACTTCGTCATCATCCGCGGGCGCAAGCCGAGCGTCGTCGTCGACCTGCAGCGGCACGACGAGTTCGAGCGTCTGATTCTGACGACGAAGCACGGCATCGCCCTGCTGAAGGCGCTGCGTCTGGATGTCGCCGCCGAGCCCGAGGACGTTGCCGACATCGTCGACTGACCACCCACGGCGGCTGTTCCCGAGAGGCCGGCGATGAGGACGCGACGCGCATTGTTACCGAGAACAATTTGCGCTAACCTGCTCGGACCCGCACACCTCGCAACCGGGTTCGACGCCGAACCCGAGAAGGCCGCGTCGCCGTCGACCGTCCTTCGGAAGGGATCGTCGATGTCGCCCCTACCCCCGTCCTCGCGCGCGACCCCCGGACGCCTGCCGCGCCGGACGCTCGCCGTGTCGGTCGCCGCCGCGTGCCTCAGCGCGCTGCTGGCCCCGGTGCCCGCCGCGACCGCGGCCGTCTCCGTGCCCGCGCCCGTCCTGGACTACACGTTCGACCAGCTCGCGGCCAGCCCGGCCGACGGCGCCGTCATCGCCGACGCCGCCCCCGGGAATCACCCCGGCACCGTCGTGAACGCGGGCGCCTCGAGCGTCGCCGGACCCTCGGGCGCTGCCGCTGACAAGGCGCTGTCGCTCCCGGGCGGGGCGAGCACGGCCGCCGCACCGCACGTGCGGATCGCTCCCGGTCTCATCCCGGCGGGAACCGCCGACGTGACGATGTCCGCGTGGATCCGCTGGAGCGGAGCCCCGCAGTGCACGTGGCCGTTCACCCTCGGCTCGAGCGTGAACGCGCACATCCTCGCCACCACGCAGTGCGGCAACGCCGGGTACGGCGCGATCAAGAACGGCGCGGAGGTGCGCGCCTCGGGAACGGCCCCGGTCGCCGCGTCGCGCTGGGTGCACATGGCCGTCGTCGTCACGGGCGGCACGTCCGTCGCCACCTACCTCGACGGCACCCTCGTCGGCCAGGCGGCCACGAGCTACACCGCCTCGGCCGCCATCGGCAGCTCGACCTTCTCCGGCTACCTCGGCAAGTCGTTCTACGGTCCAGACGCCTATTGGGCCGGGGCCATCGACGAGGTGAAGGTGTGGACGTCCGCCCTGTCGGCCGCGCAGCTCCAGCAGACCGAGAGCGACGTGCACGCGGGGATCGCCCGCGGCGACGCCGCCGTCTCGCTCGGCGACACCTCCCGCGTGACCTCCGACCTCGCCTTGCCGACCACCGGCGCGGGCGGCTCGACCCTCACGTGGACCTCCAGCGACCCCGCCGTCGTCAGCACCACCGGTGCCGTGACCCGCCCGGTCGCCGGGTCCGCCGACGCGACCGTCGTCCTGACGCCCACGGCCACCCACGGTGGCGCCGCCGTCGCGGGAGGGGGCATCACCGTCACCGTCCCGGCCTACGCCGCCGGGGACAGCGCCGAGGCCGAGCTCGCCCGCGCGGTGGCCGACGCCGTCGCCGCCGAGCCCGCGCTGGCCGGGCCGATCCGCGGCAGCGTCACCTTGCCGACGACCGGCGCGGACCTCGACGCCACCGCGACCCGCCCGGGTGCGGCGAAGGCCGCGATCTCGTGGTCCTCGTCGAACGAGGCCATCCTGTCGACCGTCGACGAGGGGACGGCGCCGAACGTCGTCGCCAAGGGGGCGGTGACGCGTCCGGCGACCGACACGCAGATCACGCTGACCGCGACGGTGACCGTGACGGGAGCGGCATCCGTCACCCGCACCCTCGCGCGGACGGTCCCGGCTGCGGCCCCCGTGGCCGCCGGCGACCTCGACGCGTACATGTTCGCGTACTTCACCGGCGACAACATCGAGGGCGAGAAGATCCGCTTCGCCACCTCCGACGGCAACGACTCGCTGCGCTGGAAGACCCTCAACGACGCCCAGCCCGTGCTGACCTCCACCAAGGGCACGATGGGCCTGCGCGACCCGTTCATCCTCCGCTCGAAGGAAGGCGACCGGTTCTTCCTGCTGGCCACGGACCTCTCCGTCGGCCGGAGCGGCTGGGGCGGTTCGACCGATCGCGGCAGCCACTTCCTCGAGATCTGGGAGTCGACCGACCTCGTCAACTGGGGCGAGCAGCGGCACGTCGAGGTCAACCTGCCCACCACCGGCATGACCTGGGCGCCCGAGGCGATCTACGACGAGAGCATCGAGGCCTACACCGTCTACTGGACCTCGACGGTGTTCGCCGACGACGCCCGCACCATGCCGGACGGCAACGGCCCGCAGATCCTGCTGTCGACGACCCGCGACTTCCGCGACTTCACCACGCCCGAGCCGTGGTTCACGGCGGCGGACGTCCCGGGACTGGTCCAGGGCAACGGTCTGATCGACTCGACCGTCCTCAAGGAGGGCGACACCTGGTACCGGTTCACGAAGGCGACCGAGCGCACCGGCTGCGCATCGCCCGACATCATCGGACAGAAGTCGACCGACCTGCGCGCCACGACCGCGTCGGGCGCCTGGTCGCTCATCGACACCTGCATCGGCCGCACGGCCGGGACCCCCGAGGTCGAGGGGCCGGAGATCTTCAAGGCCAACGAGGGCGACCGCGCGGGCTACAGGTACTTCCTGTGGGTCGACAACTACGGCGGCCGCGGGTACATCCCGCTCGGCACGAACTCGCTCGAGGGCGACATCCAGTGGACGATCCCCAGCAGCTTCTCGCTGCCGGCCTCGCCCCGCCACGGTTCGATCCTGGCCATCACGGCCGAGGAGCGCGACGCCCTCGCGGCGAAGTGGAACCCGTCGCTGCTGGTGACCTCGGTCGACCCGGTCTCCATCACCGTGCAGGCCGGCGCCGGCGAGGTGGCGCTCCCCGCCACCGTGCAGGCCACCTTCACGGACGGGCACCGCGAGACGGTCGCCGTCACGTGGGACAAGGCCGACCTCTCCTCGCTGAAGAAGGCCGGCGACACCGTCCAGGTGCGCGGGCAGCTGGCGAACTCGGCCGCGACCCCGGCGATCGCGACGGTCACCGCGACGGCTCCCCCCGGACCCGCCGTCAGCGCCGTCGTCTCGACGCGCTGCGTCGCGGGCAAGGTGGTGCTGACCACACGGGCGACCAACGACAGCGACGCGGCCGCGGACATCACGGTGCGCTCGGCGTGGGGAACGAAGACCCACCGCGCCGTCGCACCCGGTGCCACGGTCTCGACCGCGACCACCGTCCGGGCCTCGGCGGTCGATGCCGGCTCGGTCGAGGTGACGGCCACGGGCGCCTCCGGCTCCCGCACCATCACCGCCTCGTTCGCGGCGGCCAGCTGCCGCTGACCGGCTCACGCCGAGACGGGCGGAGAGGGTGGCACCCCTCTTCGCCCGCCTCGGCGTCCTGCGCATGACACCCCCGGAGAAGACCCCATGACCCGCCGCCAGATCCTCACCGCCCTCGCCCACGGACTCCTCGTCACGTCGGCCGTCGCCCCTGCGGTCGCCGCTGCGACGCCCGCGGACGAGATCTGCGCCTCGATCTACGAGATCGACAGCGCCGAGCCCGACACCCTCCTCATCAACGG
Source organism: Actinomycetota bacterium (assembly GCA_016870695.1). Lineage (GTDB taxonomy): Bacteria > Actinomycetota > Actinomycetes > Actinomycetales > Microbacteriaceae > Microbacterium. The sequence goes on from VGAV01000011.1 coordinate 6,592, forward strand.
CCGCGCCTTCCTCCTCGAGTAGGCCCTCCCGCTCGAGGCGTGCTGCCGCTGCCGCTGCTGCTGCCGCTGCCGCCGCTGCTGCCGCCGCTGCTGCTGCTGCCGCTGCCGCTGCCGCCGCTGCCGCTGCCGCCGCTGCCGCTGCCGCTGCTGCGGCCGCTGCTGCTGCCGCTGCCGCCGCTGCTGCTGCCGGCGCTCTTGGCGCTGACTTCTCCCAGATGTACGCCGGGGTGGTCCTGCGGCGTGCATTTGCGCCCAGTCAGCGTTCGTCCGAGGGGGCGCGGGAGCGCGGCATCCCTGCCCGACGCCCGGACACGACGAAGGCGCCGACCCCCGAAGGGACCGGCGCCTCCCGGGGCGTCAGCGGCAGGTCGCCGCCGCGTACGGCGCCTTCACCGTGGCGGTCGCTGCGTTGCCCGTGGCCGTCACCGTCGCCTCGCCGGCCGCGACCGTGGCGCTGCGTGCCGTGAACGAGACGCTCGTGGTCTTCCCGGCGGCCACTGACGCGACCGACTTCGTGCCGTGAGCCGACTCGACCTTCAGGGCGACGGCCGTCGTGCCGCCGTTGACGACGCGCGTCAGCACGGTCACCTTGCCCGCGACGCAGCGGGTCTCCGCCGTCGCGGTGACGTTCAGGGCCGGGGCGGTGACGACGACGTCCGCCGTCACGGTCAGGGCGGTGGAGCTGAACAGGCGCCGGTCCGCCGCGTCGTAGGCCGTCGACCCGTTCGCGCCCGCCCACTGGTTCAGGTTCGCGCCGATGGTGCGGACCGTCCCGGTCACGGGGTAGCTGCCCGGCCGGCTGGTGTCGACGCCGGAGAGGTTCCACGTCACCGGCTGCGCGGCCGTCCCGCGGCCGTAGGCCAGCGTGACCTGCGCCTCGCGCGGCAGCGCGCTCGTGACGGCCTGCGCGTCCGCGCCCTGCGCCACGGCGGCGTCGCCGAGGTCCTTCGCGACGACGCTCGCGGCATCCGTTTTCCGGATCCCGTCGTACTGCCCGAACGTCAGCGGGACGATCCCGCCGTGCTTGGTGCTCGGGGCCATCGAGAAGGTGTCCGACGTCAGGGTCGTCCAGCCGGCGTCGAGGTCGGTCGTCTGCATCGGGCGGTACCCCGTGGACGGGATGACGTCGACGTAGAGGTACCACGCGTCCTCGCCGTGGCGCTGGAAGACCGCGGGGCCCTCCACACCGCCGGCGTTGCCGCCGGCCCACGAGGCGCCGATCCGCTCCTGCACGGTGATCCAGCGGGTTCCCGGCTTCCACCAGTCGGCGGCGGTGGTCGACTCCATGTAGATGCCGCGACCGAAGGCGTTGTCCTTCGTCACTCGGTAGGTCTTCCCGTCGTTCTGGATGACCGTCGTGTCGATGGCATCCCCGCCGGTGTCGATCATGACGCCGCCGTACCGGTAGCTCTGCTGCGTGAAGTCGGTGGTCGCGCCCCAGAGCACGCGGGAGTACGAGGGTCCCGTGTGGGCGGCGTCGGGGTAGACCGTCGACGACCAGTAGAGGACGAACGCGCCGCTGCCGTCGGCGTTGTAGCCGGGCACCCAGGTCGCCTCCGGCGCCCACGCCATGCCCAGCTCGGCGACGTCGGTGCCCGCCGGCGACTGCGCGACGTCGAACTGCCGCAGGTCGCTCCAGGTGACGAGGTCCTTCGACTCCCAGACGTTCAGCTTCGTGCTGCCCTGCGAGGACCAGTAGCACCAGTCCGTGCAGCCGCTGCGACCGCGGTCGCCGCCGAACACGCGCAGGTCGGTCGCGATGATGTAGTACGTCTTCGTCTCGGGGTTGTAGGTCAGGTAGGGGTCGCGGACGCCGGTGGTGCCGAGCTGCGACGCGAGGATCGGCTCGCCGCCGTTGAGCGGGTCCCACACCTCGGGGTCGTCGCCGCGCGAGACGTCCAGGTAGATCTTCTCGGCGTAGCCGTCGGCGTCCTCGATGAAGTGGACCATCGCGTAGCCGAAGGCGTCGGTGGCCGCCCGGGTGGGCTGCACCGTCACGGGCACGGACCGCGTCGCCGCGACTCCGCGCACCGTCGCGGTGGCGGTGAGCGTGGCGGAGCGGGGGGCACTGCCCGCCGCGGGCAGCTGCGTCGTGACCGTCCGGCCGTCGGCGGCGACCGTGATCGCCGGGTCGGTGGAGGTCCAGCTGACGCGGCCGCCGGAGGTCGGCAGCGTGGTGACGCTCTCGTCGATGGTGACGGGAGCGACGGCGTCCACGACGGCCTGGGCGGCGCCGCGGTGCGCGTCCGCATGGATCGCGGCGTCCGCGTCGGACACCCCGGCGACCTCGGCGGAGCTCAACGCCCGGTCGTACACGCGGAACGTCGCCACCTCGCCCTTGTACATCGGGTCGGGGTAGGGCGCGCGTCCGATCGCGTTGAGGGTCTGGTCGGTGATGTCGGCCGGCGAGAGGGAGGTCGGGGTGGATGCCACCTGCGCACCGTCGACGTAGAAGGTGATCCGTCCCGCGGCCCCGTCGATGACCGAGGTGAGGCTGTACCACCTATCGGCTGTGAGGGGCGAGCCGGAGCGCGCGTTCACCTCGCCGCCGCCGCCGTTCGTCGTGATGACGGTGCGGGGGTTGTCCCGGACCGACGAGAAGTACGACCGGGTCGGCGCGTCGCTGCCGATGTTCCAGAGGAAGTTCCAGTTGTTCTTCATCGACGCGTCGAGCTTGGTCTCGATCGTGATCGTGGCCGACCGGGCGCCGGAGAGGACGTTGTCGGGCAGGCGGACCCAGCTGGCGGTCGGGCTGGTCTTCGCGCCTCCCGTGAACACCAGCGACGAGCCGGTCCACAGGGCGTCCGTCCCGTTCACGACCGTGGCCGCGCCCAGCGCGGTGGGGGCGCTGTTCGTGACGGACGCGCCGGCGGTCTCGTCGAACAGGTACTCGGCGCGCAGGCCGGACGAGGGGATGGATGCCGCCGCGACCGCCGGAGCGACGGGCACCAGGCCCGCGGCGATCAGGGCCGTGCCGACGGCGGTGGTCAACAGGGTGCGGAACCGGCGGCGCGTCGAGGGCGTCGGGGGTGCGGTCATCGTTCCAGCTCCTTCGCATGGACGATCGACCCGGAAGGGGTCGGGATCGTCGTGATGTTACCGCTCACTTCCGACGGTGCACAAGCGTTCCTGCGCCGCGGCAGGCGCCCGGGGGCTCTGGACACCTTCGTCATGTTGCCGCTAACATCACGACCACCGCGGATCCCCCGGTCCGGTCGCTCGGCCGGCGCCAGGGAGGGATCACGCGGGCGAACCGAGCAAAGGAGCCGGATTCATGCGAACTCGACGACGCCTCGCCCTGCTGACCGCCTGGGCGGTCGGAGCGGCGACGTTGGTGGCAGCCCCGGGAGCGGCGTCGGCCGCCGTCCCGGACGACGGGCTGGTCGCCGCCTACGCCTTCACGCAGACGTCGGGGGCCAGCGTTCCCAACACCGCCCCCGGGTCGTCCTTCGGGCCGGCGACCGTGCGCAACGTGCAGTCCACGGACTGGACGGGCACCGGCCTCACCTTGCGCGGTGGGGCGAAGACCTCCACCGGCAACTGGGTCGAGCTCCCCGACGGCCTCCTCGCGGGGGAGCGGTCGGCGAGCGTCGTCGCCGAGGTCAAGGCGTCGTCGGCGATGCTCAACGGGTTCCACTTCCTCTGGAACATCGGCAACGAGTCGGCGGCGACCGAGTACTTCTTCGCCTCCCTCAACTGCGCCTCCGGGCGCTCGCCGCTGGTCGGCGTGAAGTCCGCCGGCGTCGAGCGGCTCGTCCCCTCCGGCTCCTGCGGCGTGACCGCGGACCAGTGGGTCAACGTCGCCTCGATCGTCGACGGGTCCACCGGCCGCGCCTCGCTGTACATCGACGGCGTCCGCGTCGCCGACGGGGCGATCGACCGCACCCCGGCCGACGTCGTCGACCAGTCGCTCAACACCATCGGTCGCGCCCCCTGGCCCGACCCGCTGTTCCAGGGCTCCGTCTCGGCCTTCCGCGTCTACGACCGCGCGCTCACCGGCGGCGAGGTCGCGGCCGGGGCGGAGGCGGACGCGCAGACGCACGCCGCCGAACTGCAGGCCCGCGCCCGCGCCGTGCTCGACGGTCTCGCTCTCGCGGACCGCACCACCTCGACCGACATCGACCTGCCCACCGCGGGCGGTCGCGTCACCTGGACCTCGAGCGACCCCGGTCTCGTCGCCGCCGACGGCACCGTCAACGCCCCCGTGGCGGGGCAGCCCGCCGCGTCGGCCCGCCTGACGGCCACCGCGAGCATCCGCGGCGTCTCGGCGACGCAGACGATCACGGTGACCGTCACCCCCTCGACCGAGACGGCGGACCAGCGTGCGGCGCGGCTGGCCGAGCGCTTCGTCATCCCCTCCGTGCTCGAGGCGGGCACCGCCCTGCCGGCCGCCCCCACGGGAGCCACCGTCGCGGTGACCCGTACCGACGGCGGCATCGTCGTCCGCGACGGCACCGTCTCAGGCGCGGACGGCTCGATCACCGTCCGGATCACGGACGCGTCCACGGGCGCGACCGCCGACCGGACGTTCGCCATCACCGTGCTGCCGGCCGACGCGACCGCACAGCTGCTCGCCTACAACCGCGTGCCGACCCGCGTCGAGGAGGCCAACAACGCCGACGTCGCCCTGAGCATGCACCTCGCCGTGTCGGATGCCGACGGGTGGGAGCCGCTGAACGAGAACTACGGCATCTTCTTCCCCAAGACGGCGGTGCCCGTGCCGGCCAACGGCCCGCGCGAGGGCGACATCCGCAGCCTGCGGGACCCGCACCTGTTCACCCTCGAGGACGGCGGATACGGCATCGTCGCGACCCGCACGGCCCGCGGAGGCGGAACCGACGGCACGCAGACCTCGAGCGTCCTGTTCGTCCGCAGCGCGGACCTGCGGACCTACGACGAGGTCGGGATGGTGAACGTCGGCGTCACGAGCGGCGTCAACGACCCGGCGGCCGTCTACGACGCGGCATCCGACCGCTACGTCGTCTCCTGGACCTCGGACGCCGGCGCCGCGATGTACACGTCGTTCGCCGATCTGGCGGACGGCGCGACCCGCGGTGACGTGCGACGCGGCGTCGTGTCGGCGACCGCAGGAGCGGACGGCGCGGGCGTGCCGGACTTCGACTCGGGCAACACCGTGCCGGTCGACGCGAAGACCCTCGCCGCGCTCGAGGTGCGCTTCGGCCGCGTGGCGAACACCGGTGTCGCGGACCTCGCCCCGGTGAAGGTCGCCCAGGACACGACCCTGGATGCCGCGGCCCTCCCCGCTCGAGCGGAGCTGTCCTACTCGGACGGGTCGACCGCGACGCGTGCCGTGCAGTGGGATGCCGCGTCCCTCTCGGCCGTGGACACCACCACGCCCGGCGTGTACGAGGTCACCGGCTCGGTGAAGCAGACGGAGTACGCGACCCCGTTCGCGGACGAGCGCGCCGACCCCTCGGTGTTCCGGTACGACTGGAACGGCCGGCAGAAGTTCCTCATGATCGCCACCGAGGACATCTACGGCGGCAACATCGACCCGCAGGGCGGCGCCCACATGCCGATCCGCGTCGCCGACTCGATCGGCGACCTGTCCGACGAGGCGGTCCGCGCGGGCCGCAACGTCGAGGTGGACCTCCTGCGCCGCGGGGACACCGACGCCGACGGCGGGGTCATGACCGGATGCTTCTGGGCGCCCGAGTACCACGTCATCGGCGGCAAGCTCTCGATCCTGTTCATGCCCTGCTACAACGGCGCGAACGGGCGGCCGGACATGTTCACGGGCCAGGCGAGCATCATCCAGCTGAAGAAGGACGCGCAGGGTCGCGACCTCGATCCGGCCGTCCCGGCCAACTGGACCAAGGCCCAGAAGGTGCTGCGGTCCGGGGGCGGCATCCTGAACCCCGTCCAGACCATCTCGCTGGACATGACCTACTTCCAGGACTCGGGCCAGTCGTACTACGTGTGGCAGCAGCTCGGAGCGCTCTTCATCGCGCGCATGGACCCCGCGAACCCGACGCGGCTCACGTCGGAGCCGGTGCGCATCCTCGCTCCGGAGTACGCGTGGGACAACGTCATCGCCGAGGGGCCGAACGTCTACGCGAAGGACGGGATGCTGAACATGATCTACTCCGGCTCGACGGTGGGAGACACCTACACGACCGGGCTCGCGACCGCGAAGGCCGGCGCGAAGGTCGACCTGACCTCGCCCGCCGCGTGGACGAAGCTGAACTACCCCATTCAGAAGTCGGGGCTGTTCAACGGTGCGTGGCAGCTCGGCACCGGTCACGGCATGTGGTCGCAGGACGAGGACGATAACCTGCTCTACGTCTTCCACGCCCGCACCGACAACAACGGCCTGAGCGGCCGTGACATGTTCGTCCGCCGCGTCCACTTCGCCGCCGACGGTCTGCCGATCTTCGACATGGAGCAGGACGAGGAGGTGGCACCCGACAACCGCCGCGTGACGACGACGGTCGAGGTGGTCGCGGCCCCGCGCCTGGACGTCTCGGGGACGGCCGCCGCCCGCTGCGTGGCCGGCAAGGTCACCCAGGTCGTCACGGTGCGCAACGCGGCGACGTTCCCGGTGACGGTGACGGCGCAGGGCCCGTTCGGGTCGAAGGCGTTCGGGTCCCTGTCGGCGGGCAAGACCGCGTCGGCGGCGTTCGCCTCCCGTCAGGTCACCATCCCCGCCGGCACGGTGACGCTGACCGCCAGCGCGACCGTCGACGGCAAGAAGGTGGTCGAGACGGTGCCGCTGGACTACCCGTCGGCCAGCTGCCGCTGACCCGGATCAGACGGTCGTGCCCGGGCGCTCCTCCGCCCGGGCACGACTCCGTCTCGGGAGTGCGTCGCCGGGAAGCGGTCAGTTGACGTCGCGGCGCCAGGTGGAGAGCTGTCCCACGAGCAGCAGCACCACGGCGTAGCCGAGCAGGACGAGACCACCCACCCACCAGGCGGGCTGCTCGCCGCCGGTGGCCGACATGGCGGTGAAGATCGTCTGACCGACGAGGGCGTCGCTGGCGGCGCTCGGCAGCCAGCGGGTCACCTGGTCGATGCCGTCGACGAACCCCGCGACCGTGCGCGCGATCGGCTCGACGAACAGCGTCACGGCCAGCACGATGACGATGGCGGCGACCTGGTTGCGCACCGCGGTGCCGACGCCGATGCCGACGAGCACCCACAGCACGTACGCCAGCAGCATGCGGGCGAACAAGGCCCAGGTGTCGGCGGAGCCGAGGGCGGTGTCGACGCCGAACGCGGCCAGCGACCCGGCGCCGGCGCCCACGGCGGCGGCGATGCCGATCGCGCCGTAGAGGAGGCCGAGCAGGATGCCGACGGCGAACTTCGCCCCGAGCACGAGCCCCCGGCGCGGCACCGCGAGGAAGGTCGCCGTGAGCGTCTTGTGCCGGAACTCGGCCGTCACCATCAGCGTGCCGATGAGCAGCGGGAAGACGTAGCCGACGGACGTCGCGGTGCTGTAGACCAGCGCGGCGAGCCCGTCGATGGGGATCGGCGGGCCGGACGACCCGGGCAGACGCCCGGTGGAGACGCCCGCGAAGGTCAGCCCGAGGAGCGCCGTCGTGAACCCGACGTACAGCACCAGGATGAGCGCGAGCACCCACCACAGGGAGGTGGTGAACTGCTTCGTCAGCTCGGACCGGCTGGCGGCGACCAGGCTCATCGCTGCTCCTCGGAGGCGGGGGTGGGAGGGGTCTCGACGGTTGCCGCGTCGGGGGCGGCCCAGTCCGCGCGCGCCGGGGCGACGTCGGGCGCGGTCGCCTCGGGAGCGGCTGCGTCTTCCGCGGGAGCGGCGACCGGACCGTCGCCCGCGGCACTGGGGTGCACGCGTGCGCCGCTGACGAGGTCGAGGAAGATCTCCTCGAGGCTCGCGCCCTTGCGCTGCAGGGACGACAGGGCGATGCCCGCGCCGGCGGCGAGGGCGCCGAGCTCGGCGGGCTCGGAGTGCCGGACGGTGACGCCGTTGCGGAGGACCTGGTAGCCGATGCCGCGCTCGTCGAGCAGGTGCAGCAGGGCGTCCCGATCCGGGGCGTCCACGATGGTGGCGTACTCGTCCGGGTCGGCGAGGGCGTCGATGTCGCCCTGGAAGACGAGGCGCCCGGCGGAGATGATGAGCAGCGCGTCGACCGTCTGCTGCACCTCGGCGAGGAGGTGCGACGACACGAGGACGGTGCGGCCCTCGTCGGCGAGGGAGCGCAGCAGCGAGCGCATCCACCGGATGCCCTCGGGGTCCAGGCCGTTCGTCGGCTCGTCGAGCACGAGGACGCCCGGGTCGCCGAGCAGGGCGGCGGCGAGCCCGAGCCGTTGCCTCATGCCGAGCGAGAACCCGCCGATGCGGCGGCCGGCGACGTCGGCCAGGCCGACCAGCCCGAGCACCTCGTCGATGCGGCGCGAGGGGAGGCCCGCCGCCTGCGCGAGGATCGCGAGGTGGTTCGCGGCCGAACGGCCGGGGTGGAAGCTGGAGGCCTCGAGCGCCGCGCCGACCGTCTGGAGGGGGTGCTCCAGGTCGGCGTACGCGCGCCCGCCGATCGTGGCGGTGCCGGAGGTGGGACGGACCAGCCCCAGCAGCATCCGGAGCGACGTCGTCTTGCCCGCGCCGTTCGGACCGAGGAAGCCGGTCACCTGGCCCGGCGCGACCCGGGCGGTGAGGCCGTCCACGGCGGACACCGCGCCGAAGCGTTTGGTCAGCTCCGCGAACTGCAGAACCTGGCCGTCGGGCATGCGGCACCTCTCGTCGGAAACGGGCGTTCTGTCCATCCTGGCCGATGGGAGGCCATTTCCACGAACGCCCGCACCGGCGGCATCCGATCCGCGCCGGCCCCCGTCACGCACGCATCGCCGGGGCGCGCGGCGCGGAGGTCGTCGCGGGGGCGGACGCGACGGGGAGGTAGCGTGGCGGGCGTGAACGAGCAGAACGGTGACGAGGCCCCGGTCCTGGTGCGGACTCGCCGCGGTGTCGGCCACCTCACCCTCCACCGCCCGCGCGCGATCAACGCGCTCGACCTGGACATGATCCGACGGCTCTCCCTGGCTCTGGACCGCTGGGAGCACGACGGCGACATCGACGCCGTGCTGCTCGACGGCGCGGGCGATCGCGGCTTCTGCGCCGGCGGCGACGTGCGCGCGCTGTACGACATGGTCGTGGAGGGCCGCCTCGACGAGGTCCACGCGTTCTTTCGCGAGGAGTACGCCCTCGACCACCGCATCGCGACCTACCCCAAGCCGGTCGTCGCGATCGCCGACGGCATCACGATGGGCGGCGGCATCGGCCTGGCCGGCCACGCCCGCATCCGTCTCGTGACCGAGCGCTCGCGTCTGGCCATGCCCGAGACGCGCATCGGCTTCACCCCCGACGTGGGCGGGTCGTGGCTGCTGTCCCGCGCCCCCGGTCGCCTCGGCGAGTACCTCGCCCTGACGGGCGGGACCATGGATGCCGCTGACGCCCTGTACGCCGGATTCGCCGACCACCTCGTGCCCGCGGCGCATCTGCCGGCCCTCTCCGAGGCGCTGCAGAACCGGGCCGACCCTTCGACCCCGACGGAGCTCGTGCTCCTCTTCGACGAGACGCCCGAGCCGTCCCGGCTGCAGGCCGCGCGTCCGTGGATCGACGACGCCTTCGCGGCCGACGACGTCCGCGGCATCCTGGGACGCCTCCGCGACCGGCCGGAACCCGAGGCGCGCGAGACGGCCGACGGGCTGGAGGCCTCGGCGCCCCTGGCGGTCGCGGTGACGCTCGAGGCGGTGCGGCGTGCGCGCGCGCTGCCGTCCCTCCGCGCCGCGCTCGCCCAGGAGTACGGACTCGTGCTGTGGTTCGCCACGACGCAGCCCGATCTCCGCGAGGGGATCCGGGCGCAGCTCGTCGACAAGGACCGCTCGCCGTCCTGGACGCCGCGCCGTCACGAGGACGTGTCGCCCGACCTCGTCGCCGAGGCCTTCGCCTTCGTCCCCGCCCCGCCCCTCTGGGACTAGCGCCCAGCCCCCGCCCCGCCCCTGCTCGTGGCCGTGAGTGGGCGCAGATGTACGCACGACACCGCCCCCGGCGTACATCTGCGACAAGTCAGCGCCCGCCCTGAGCGAACTCGCCCGCGGCCCAGCGTTCCCCGATGGCGTGCACGGCTCGCGCACAGGACCGGCCCGTCGCCGCCGTCATAGGCTGAACGGTGCCGCATCCGCGCGGCGGAACGGAAGAATCCCACAGTGTTCGACAGTCCCATGTCGCTCTCGGCATACCAGGTGCTCCGCGTCGAGTCCGACGTCGACGACGAGGGCCTGCGCCGGGCGTACCGCGTCCGGCTGCGCGAGACGCATCCCGACACCGGGGGCGACGCGGCGCTGTTCGTGCAGGTGCAGCGCGCCTGGGAGCTCGTCGGCACCCCCGAGGCGCGGAGCGCCTACGACCGGGGCCGGACGACCACCGCGACCGAGTGGTCGGGAGGGCCCGCGGCATCCGCCCCCTCCGCCCGTCCCGACACGCGCCCCCGCGCCCGCGCCTACGGCCAGCCCGGCGGGTGGCGTCGCGAGCGGTACCTGACCCTCATCCGGGAGTGGGCGGGACGGGGCGTCGAGATCCCCGACCCGTACGACGCCGCGCTCGTGCGCTCGGCGCCGCCCGAGATCCGGCACATCCTCGCCGACGCGCTCGCGGAGGAGGAGACGGCCCGGCTCGTCGCCGATCTCGGCATGGGATACACGGTGTGGCACGACGTCTTCGCCGACCGCGACGGCATCGACCCGGAGCAGAAGGTGGACCACCTCGTGCTCGGCCCGAGCGGGCTCTACTCG
>VGAV01000012.1 GCA_016870695.1 Actinomycetota bacterium
GCCTACCCCGCGCTCGCGTGGTGGCCGATGGCGTTCCCCGCCGTCGTCCTCACACTGGTCACCCTCATCGGGCGACGGTTCTGGTCCGCGGTGCTCGTCGGCTTCCTCTTCGGCGCGGCCTTCTTCTCGGTGAACCTCCTGTTCACGGCCCGCTACCTGGGTCCGGTGCCGTGGCTGGCCCTGTCGATGCTCGAAGCGCTGCTCACGGCCGTCCTGGCCACGCCGCTCGCCCTCGCCTACCGATGGATGCCACGCCTCGCGCCCGGGGCGCTCGGCCGTCTCGTCCTGCTCCCGGCGCTCGTCGCCGGCCTGTGGACCCTCCGCGAGCAGATCGTCGGGTCGTGGCCGTACGGCGGCTTCCCCTGGGGCCGCATCGGCGTCTCGCAGGTCAACGGACCGTTCGCGGAGGCGGCATCCTGGGTCGGCATGTCCGGATTGACGTTCCTGGTCGTGCTCTTCTGCGCCATGGTCGTCGAGCTTCTTCGCACCGGCCGCCTGCGCCGCCGGGCCTCAGGCTCCCGCGTGGGACGGGCCGCCCCGGCTGTGCCCGCGGCCGTCGTGCTCGTCGTGTTGCTCGTCGCCCCGCAGTTCCCCACCGCGGACGCCGGCTCCCTGCGGGTGGGCGCCGTGCAGGGCAACGGCCCGGCGGGGTACTTCGACCGGCGCGCGCCGAACGCCGTGCTGAACGCGCAGCTGGCGGCTTCCGCGCCCCTCATCGGACAGCGGATGGACGTGCTGCTGTGGCCCGAGGGCGGCGTCGACTCCGACCCGACCTCGACCCCCGCGACCGCGGCCGCCCTCGAGGAGCTGTCCCGCCGCGTCGATGCGCCGCTGCTCGTCTCGGCCGTCACCGAGCGGGGGGACGAGCTGTTCAACTCGTCGCTGCTGTGGACCGCGGAGGGCCAGCAGGGCGACACGTACGACAAGCGGCATCCGGTGCCGTTCGGGGAGTACGTGCCGGACCGCGCCTTCTGGGAGCCGTTCGCCCCCGACCTCATCGGACTCATCGGGCGGGAGTACACCCCCGGGACGGCGCGGCCCCTCATCGACCTCGGCGGCATCGGGGTGGGCCTGGCGATCTGCTTCGACGTCATCTACGACGACGTCGTCTGGGACGGCGCGGCGGAGGGCGCCGAGGTCTACATGTTCCAGACGAACAACGCCGACTTCCGCGGCACCGACGAGAATCTCCAGCAGCTCGCGTTCGCGCGGATGCGCGCCATCGAGACGGGCCGGTCCGTCGTCAACCTCTCCACCGTCGGCACGAGCCAGGTGATCGCACCCGACGGCTCGACCCTCGATGAGCTCCCGATCGACACCGCCGGGCACATGCTCACCGGCGTGCCGCTGCGCACGGGTCTCACGCCGGCCGTCGTCATCGGTCCCGCCGTCAAGATCGTCCTCGGGTGGGGGAGCCTGGCGGCGCTGCTGCTGGCCGGAATCCTCGTGGCCGTGCGGGCGCGGGGCGGGGCCACCGGGGGAAAGAAGAAGACGCCGACCCCCGAAGGGGCCGACGTCTGAGGAGGGGGTCAGCGTCAGGCGCTGATCTTCTCGTCGCCCGCACCGCGGCGTCCGCGGACGTACGCCAGGCGCTCTTCGAGCAGCTCCTCGAGCTCGGGGAGCGTGCGGCGCTCGAGCAGCATGTCCCAGTGCGTGCGCGGGGCCTTGTCGTCGCTGTGGTCCACCGTCGCGGTGCCCTCGCCGATGCGCAGGAGCGCCTCGGAGCCGCACGTGCGGCACTCCCAGGCCTCGGGAACCTCGGCGTCAGCAGCGAAGGTGAGGACGGTGTCACGTCCGCACGCGCTGCACGAGTAGGTGTGCTGTGCGCGGTCATGGAACACGACGCCGTCTTCGCTCTGGAGGCTCTGGGCGCCGAGTCGGATGCCGCGGAGACTGCGGTCTGCCATTTTGTGGTCCTCTCGTCGGTCTACAGGTATAACGACTGCACCTGTGCGCTTTATTCGAACGGGACGGCCCACGACGGGATTCACAGTCGATGCTCAGGCCCCACGTCGTTCACCGTCCATTCACCAGTGCGAGCGCCAGATCGGCCCGGTCGGTGACCAGTCCGTCGACGCCCAGATCGAGCAGGCGGGACATGTCCGCGGGGTCGTTGACGGTCCACACGTGGACCTCCACTCCGGCATCGTGCGCCGCGGCGACGAGCCCCTTCGTCACCACGCGCAGCGGCCCCTGCCGTTCCGGCAGCTGCAGCGCGTCGACGTCACGGAGCAGGCGGCGGACGAGCGGCGAGGCGCGCACGGCGAGAGCGGCGAGCAGGCGCGCGACCGTCGCCGAGCCGGCCGAGGTCGCCGGCGCGATCTCCGCCCCGGCCGCGCGCGCCGCCGCGAGGGCCGTTCGGCGGCGTCGGTCCGAGAAGCTGGTGACGAGGACCCGGTCGGCGTGCGGGGCGACCGCCCGGCCGACGGGGACCGCCGCCGCCTCCGCCTTCACGTCCAGGTTGAAGCGCACGTCCGGGAAGGCGTCGAGCGCCTGCGGCAGGGTGATGAGCCCGCCGCGGTCGGACATGATCTCCTCGAGCTCCCGAACGCGGACGTCGGCGATCGCGCGGGGGTCCCCGGTCACGCGGGCCAGGTCGTCGTCATGGAAGAGGACGACGACGCCGTCCGCCGTCAGGTGGCAGTCCGACTCGATGTAGGTCACCCCGGCGGCCTGCGCCTCCGCCACCGCGGCGAAGGTGTTCTCCACGATGCCGGAGGCGGCGGCATCCGGGGTCACGAGCCCGCGGTGGGCCAGCACGCGCGGGCGGTCCTCGGCGGAGAGGAAGGGATGCCGCCGCCGTGCGGCTGCGGTCACGACGCCGCCCCGACGGGCGGACGGGCGACGAGCGGGGCCGAGGTCCGTCCCACAGCGGGGATGCCGGTGTCGGCGGAGCGAACGTCCATGTCAGGCCTCCTGCCGTCACGCTAACACGCGGGCGTCCTGCCTCGGCCGGGGCTGCGGACGTCCTGTCTCCGTCAGCGGGGGAGGGCGCGCACGCCTGTGGACGACCGGGGAAGGAGCAGCCGGGGTCGATAGGGTGGAAGGACCGTCGCGACCACTCGGTCGGCACGGCCCCCCGATCACGAATCGTCAGGAGAATGCGTGTCTCAGACCCTTCCGTCCGGCTCCCTGAGCGGCAAGACCGCGCTCGTCACCGGTTCCTCCCGCGGCATCGGAGCTGACACCGTCCGCTACTTCGCCGAGGCCGGTGCGAACGTCGTCATCAACTTCCGCAACAAGGCGCCGCGCGCGGAGAAGCTGGCGGCGCAGCTGCGCGAGCTGGGTGTCGAGGTGCTCGTCGTCGGCGCGGACCTGACGGATCCCGCGTCCGTTCAGGCGATGTTAGACGAGGTGGAGCGCACCTTCGGCGGTCTCGACATCCTGGTGCTGAACGCCTCGGGCGGCATGGAGTCCGGCATGGCCGAGGACTACGCGCTGCTGCTGAACCGCGACGCGCAGGTCAACGTCCTCGAGACGGCGCTGCCCCTGCTGAGGGACGACGCCCGCGTGGTCTTCGTCACCAGCCACCAGGCGCACTTCATCCGCACCACCCCGACGATGCCGGAGTACGAGCCCGTCGCCCTGTCCAAGCGTGCGGGCGAGGACGCTCTGCGCGAGCGCATCCCCGCCCTGGAGGAGCGCGGCATCGGCTTCACGGTCGTCTCCGGCGACATGATCGAGGGCACCATCACGGCGACCCTCCTCGAGCGCGCCAACCCCGGTGCGATCGCTGCCCGCCGCGAGGACGCCGGCAAGCTCTACAACGTCTCGGAGTTCGCCGCCGAGGTCGCCCGCGCCGCCGTCGACCCGGTCCCCGCCGACAACACGCGCCTCGTCGGCGACACCGCGTCGTTCGGGGGCGAGTGAGTATGCGCCCCGACGACATCGAGACCCTCGTCTCCGTCGGCCGGCCCGACATCGCCCCGGACGGCTCCTTCGCCGTCTACGCCACGTCGCGACCGGACCTGACGGCCGACCGCGCCGTGGGCCAGCTCTGGCGCGTGGACCTGCCCGCCGGCGAGCCCCGCCGGCTCACGCGCGGAGTCGCCGACCGCTCGCCGCGGCTGTCCCCGGACGGCGCGACCATCGCGTTCCTCCGCGGCGACGCCAAGGGGCGCGCGCAGGTCTTCGTCGTCCGCGCGGACGGCGGCGAACCCGTGCAGGTCACCGACACGGTCGGCGGCGTGAGCGAGGTGGCCTGGTCGCCCGACGGGACGCGCCTGGCCTTCACGGCGCGCGTCATCGAGCCCGGCCGTTACGGGACCGTGGACGGCCTGGATGCCGCGGCCGAACCGGCCCGTCGCATCACCGGCATCCGCTGGCACGCGAACGGCCTCGGCTACCTGGACCGCCCGTCGCACGTCTTCGTGGTCGACGCGCCCTCCACCGAGACGGAGCCGTTCTACGACCCGGCCCCGGCACTGGAGAAGCCCGCGAAGCGCGTCGTCCCGACCGAGGCGCATCGCATCACGCACGGTCCGACGAGCTGGTCCGGCGTCGCCTGGAACGCAGACGGCACCGAGATCCTCAGCGTGCCGGATGCGATCGAGTCCGACCGCCGCGATCTCCGCGACCGCGTCGTGGCCTTGACCGTCGAGACTGGCGCCGCCCGCGAGATCGTCGCCACCGCGGCGAACCTGTCGGTCTCGGCCGCCCAGGTCGCCCCCGACGGCACGGTCTTCCTGCTGGCGAACGACGTGGGCCCCACCGGCGTCGACTTCGTCGCCCCGGGTGTCGCGCTGTGGGTGCTCGAGGACGACGGCCCGCGCCGCCTCACCGACGCCGAGACCGTCGATCTCGGCGAGGTGGGCAGCCACCTGTCCTTCGACGGCGACGACGTGCTCGTGCAGGACCGCACCCGCGGACGCCTGCGTCTGCTCCGCGTGAGCCGCGGGGGAGAGGTCTTCGAGGTCCTCGGCGGGGACCGCGAGGTCACCGGCCACGCCGTGGCCGCCGGCCGCATCGTCGCAGCCGTGGCCGCACCCGCGTCGTTCGGCGAGCTGCTCGTCCAGGACGGCGACGCCGCCCCGCGCGCGGTGACCGACCTCGGCGCCTCGGCTCGAGAGCGCGGGATCGTCGAACCGGTCGAGCACGAGATCACGGGGCGCGACGGGTATCCGGTGCACGGTTGGGTCGCCACGCCCGAGGGCGAGGGGCCGTTCCCGGTGATCCTGCAGATCCACGGCGGTCCGTACGCCTCGTACGGCGTGCACCTGTTCGACGAGACCCAGGTGCTCGTCGAGGCGGGATACGCCGTCGTCTACAGCAACCCCCGCGGCAGTGCCGGGTACGGACGCGCGCACGGGCGGTCGATCCGGCAGGCGATGGGGACGCTCGACTACTTCGACGTCATGGACTTCTTCGACGGAGTCGTCTCGGCCGACCCGCGGCTCGACGCCGAACGCGTCGGCGTCATGGGCGGTTCGTACGGCGGGTACATGACGGCGTGGGTGATCGCCCATGATCACCGCTTCGCCGGCGCCATCGTCGAGCGCGGGTTCCTCGATCCGGCCAGCTTCCCCGGGTCCAGCGACATCGGGTCGTTCTTCGGCACCGAGTACGTGGGCACCGACCCGGACGCCGTTGCCGCGCAGAGCCCCATGGCGGTCGTCGACCAGGTGCGGACGCCGACGCTCGTCCTGCACTCCGAGTTGGACTTCCGCTGCCCGCTCGACCAGGCCACGCGGTACTACAGCGCTCTGAAGCAGAACGGCGTGGACGCCGAGATGCTCATCTTCCCGGGGGAGGACCACGAGCTCACTCGGGCTGGACGTCCTCGCCACCGCGTGGAGCGTTTCGACGCCGTGCTCGACTGGTGGGCGCGGTACCTGCCGCCGGCGCAGCCCTGACGACACCGCACCGCGTGGTGAGGCGATGACAGGACGGGGCCGGGAGGCGTGGCATCCCGGCCCCGTCCTCGTTCGCGGAACGCCGCCCTCGTGCGCTCGGCGACCGCCCGCCGCGATCAGACGGCGCGTCCGAACCGGATCGCGCGGACGATCTGGAAGAGGCCGAGGACGACCAGCGAGAAGCCGATCAGCAGGAACAGCGTCACGACTCCCAGGAGCGGGGCGAACAGCAGGATGACGCCGGCGACGATGCTGACGACGGCGAAGAAGACCGTCCAGGCGCGCGAGGACGTGTCGCTCATCGTCGTCAGGGAGACGACGCCCTCGATGATCCACAGGATGCCGACGAGCACCCCGACGAACGTGCCGAACCACGCGGTGGCGGCGCCGAGGTTGGCGAAGGCGATGACGCCGGCGACGAGGAAGAGCACACCGAGTGCGAGATAGCCGATCCGCGCCCACCCGCGGGCCCGCGAGAAGATCGCGAGCGCGATGTTGACCACGCCCGCGAGGATCACGTAGATCGAGATGATTGCGACGACGACCTCGGCGGCGCGGCCCGGCCAGATGAGGATCAGCAGGCCGACGACGAGCGAGATGACGCCGCTGACGAGCAGACCGGTGCGAACCGCGCGGACCGCGGTACTGCCGAACGAAGAGGCTGTGGACATGGCGAGTCACTTCCTGGGAGAGGGCTGAGAACGCTCCGAGCCTACGACCGCGACGCCCACGCGGAGGGGGAGTGGTCACGCGCTCTTGGGGGCGCTAGCGAGGCCGCCGGCCTCGCCGCGCTCGTAGAGCGGCGCGGACGCGGGGGAGAGGTCAGCCGAGGAGGAGGGTCACGCCGAACAGGACGGGGAGGCATCCCACCGTCGACAGGAAGACGACGTCGCGCGCGAGGATCTCGCCGACGCCGTAGCGCTGCGCGAAGTTGAAGACGTTCTGCGCGGTCGGCAGAGCGGCGAGGACGACGACCACGAGCACCTGCTCGGACGGTAGGCCGAACGCGATCGCGATGAGCCACGCGACCGCGGGCATGACGAACAGCTTCAACGACGCCGCGATGACGACGTCGACCCGTCGGCCGCGCTGCGTGAGAACCCGCTGCCCGTACAGCGACATCCCGTAGGACATCAGCAGGACCGGGACGCAGGCGTTGGCGATGAGCTGCAACGGCTCGAAGACGATCGGCGGCAGATCGATGCCGAGCACGGCGACGAGCACGCCGAGGGCGGATCCGATGAGCATCGGGTTCTTCGCCGTCTGCCGCAGGATGCGCAACAGGGAACGCGAGCCCGAGGTCGTGGCATCCAGGATCGACAGGGCGATCGGCATGAGCACGAGGAGCTGGAACAGGATGACCGGGGCGGAATACGCTGCGTTGCCGAGCATATAGAGCGACAGCGGGATGCCGATGTTGTTGCTGTTGACCTGTCCGGACGACAGCGCGCCGATCACCGTCTCGCCCACCGGGCGGCGCAGGATGAGCGCCGACACGAGGGCGTACACGAGCAGGATCGCGGCGGCGGCGAGCATCGAGACGGGCAGAAGCGCCGAGAAGAGGGTCGCGACGTCGGCCCGCGCGAGGACGACGAACAGCAGGAACGGCGAGAGGACGAAGAACGTCAGCCGGCTGAGGACGTGGCGGGCGTGGGGACCGAGCAGGTCGATGCGGGCGATGATGTAACCGACGACGACGGCGAGGCCGACGACCGCGAAGCCCGTGAAGATCCCGGTCATGCACGCCGCCCCGGAAGGGTGCGGGCGCGGAAGGGGATCATCGTGTCGAGCCTAGCGTTCGCGGGCCGGGGCGCCGTGCCGGGAGGTGCAGGGTGTGTGCCGGAATCGGACGACGGCGTCGGTATGCGGCCGCGGTGGTACCGGGCGCCTGCCACGGTGGTGCCGGGCGCCGACCGCGGTGGTGCCGGAATCGGATCACGGCGCCGGATTCGGACAATGGATGCCACTTCGTCCGATTCCGGCTCCCGCATTCGATTCCAGCGGCCCCGGTCCCGCCGCGCTGCCGCTAGGACGCCGGGTCGAGGAAGACCGGTGTCGTCGATGTGCGCCACTGACCGCTGCCGGGCGCGACTTCCCACACCACGGTCAGCGCTTCCGTCTCGAACGACGGCGACGCGGAGTCGAGCGCGATGTCCCAGCGGCGCTCGTTCTCGCTCGCGGCGGGGGAGACGGGCACCTCCACCGTCCCGGCGTATGCCGTGAGCTGCTCGGGCGACCCGACGAGGCCCGGGCCGTCCGCCTCGTCCGGGGTGCGGAAGAGGATCGCCGCGGGCGCCGCCCGATCGATCGATACGACATCGCCGACGTCCTCCGCGCCCGATGCGGGGTTGATCCACTCGTAGGGACTGGCCCCGGTCGGCGGCACTCCGGCGTCGTCGATGCCGACGGACCCGTCGGCGCTTCGCACCAGCCAGGCGTCGGCGACACGGTCGCGCACGGCGGTCACCAGGACGGTGTCCGGGGCCGGTCCGGCACCGACGCTCAGCGCACCCTCCTCGCCGAGGAAGCCCGCGGCCTCGTCCGGTCGGACCAGACCGGAGGATGACGCCTCGGCAAACTGCTCCGCACTGCCCGCAAGCGTCGCGGACTCGTCCGTGAGGAGGGCGTAGGCCTCGTCGTAGCTTTCGGCCTGGATCGCGGCGAGGTAATCACGAACGATCGACAATGCGACGTCGCTCGACGGCGACGGGGCACTCGGCGACGGGGCACTCGGCGACGGCGTGGGCGCGGACGTCGACGTCGGCCGGGACGCGGACGGAGCGGCATCGTGGCCACCGGTGCATCCCGCGAGGGTCAGCACCGCAAATGTTCCAGCGAGGACGGCGAACGTTCGGGGCGAGGTCTGTGGGCTCATCCGTCGACGCTAGGCGGGACACGGCGCAGCGTCACGCCGGGTTGCCCCGTCGGCGGAGACTGTGGAAATGTGCGCCCCTGCACCCCGTTCCAATGAAGCCGATAATGCACATTATGTCAGTTTGCGCGGTGGCATCCATCCCCTCCGCGCGCGAGGCGGGCCGGTCCATCAAGAGCACCCGTTCGAACCGCGATCACACGTTCGCGTCGGTCCGAGCGTGTGCTCTCGACGAGGTCGCGTGATCTCGCGGCGGGCCAGAACCCACCCGCGTCAGCCCCGCGGGGTCAGCTCGACCCAGCCGCCGCCGAACTTCGCCTGCCGGTTGTCGCCCGACGAGGTCCCCGTGAGGCGCCGGCGCACCCAGGGCGCGACGTGCTCGCGGTAGTACGCCGTCCCCTTCAGACGCTCGGCCTCGAGGATCTCGCGCAGGTGCCACCACTCCCCCGGCGCCGACAGCCCGACCGACTCGATCACACGCGCCGCGACGCGGTGGTGGCCGCGCGCGTTCATGTGCAGGCGGTCGACCGACCAGAAGTCGCCGCCGGCGAGCTCGCGGTCGAACCAGTTGTAGGCCGTGAGGACGTCCGGCCGGGAGGCGAGACGCTCCTCGACCGCGCGCGACAGGCGGTCGCCACGGGCCTCGATGATCTTGCCGAGCGGCAGCCCCGCCGTCGGATTCGCTCCGGACAGCACGATGAGCCGCACCCCCTCCTCGTCGCACCGGCGCAGGACGTGGTCGAAGAGGTCCACGATCCGCTCGATGCCGGTGCGCGGCCGCAGCATGTCGTTCCCGCCGCCGTTGAACGACAGGTGGGTCGGCTTCAGCGCGAGCGCCGGCTCGAGCTGCTGCTCGACGATCGGCTGGATGAGCTTGCCGCGGATCGCCAGGTTCGCGTACGCGATCGGCTCGCCGGCGGCATCCGCCCATCCCTGCGCGGCCAGGTCGGCCCACCCTCGGACGGTTCCGTCGGGCAGTTCATCGCCGACGCCTTCGGTGAACGAGTCGCCGATCGCGACATAGCGGACGGATGCCATGGCTCGAGCCTACGCGGGCGAGGCGCGGCGGCCGGTCGCCGACGGCCGTGTCCGGGTTCGGGGCGCGCTCCGTCGCTCGGGGCGGGTCACTCGTGCCCCGAACGACGGAAGACGCGGGCGGGCGGAGCCTAGGACAGGGCCCGACCGCGCTGCTCGCGCAGGCACAGCGCCGCGACGACCGCGACGGCGAAGAACGCCGCGAAGACGACGAACAGCAGCGGCGCTCCCCCGGCGGCCAGCAGCGGCGGCACGGCGAGCGGCGCGGCGATGGACGCGATCCGGCCGATCCCGGCGGCCCAGCCCGACCCGGTGGCACGGAGCACCGTCGGGTACGCCTCGGGCGTCGCCGCGTACAGCGCGCCCCAGGCGCCCAGGTTGAAGAACGACAGCGCCATCCCCGCCGCGATCACGGCGACCTCGCCCGAGGCGGTGCCGAAGAGCACGGCTGCGACGGCGGACCCGGCGAGGAACGTCGCCAGCGTCGCGCGACGCCCCCACGCCTCGATGAGCCACGCGGCCACCGCGTACCCGGGCAGCTGCGCCAGCGTGATGATGAGGGTGAAGCCGAACGAGCGGACGAGGTCGTACCCCTGCGCGACGAGGATCGTCGGGATCCAGATGAACGCCCCGTAGTACGAGAAGTTCACGCAGAACCACAGGACCCACAGGCTCGCGGTGCGCCCGCGGAGCGCCGGAGCCCACAGGGCGCCCACCCGCGACCGCGTCGACGGCGCCTCCTCCCCCGCGACCGCGGGAGCGCGCGACAGCGAGACACGTCCGGCCGCGGCCTCGAAGTCGCGGACGATGACGGACGCCTCCTCCTCGCGGCCGCGCGAGGCGAGCCAGCGCGGCGACTCGGGCAGCCCCCACCGCACGAACAGCGCATACGCGGCGGGCACCGCGCCGATCGCGAACGCCCAGCGCCAGCCGTCCGGCGACGACGGCACGACGAGGAAGCCGATGAGCGCCGCCGCCGTCCAGCCGACCGCCCAGAACGCCTCGAGGAAGACGATGAGACGCCCGCGGATGCGCGCGGGGGCGAACTCGCTGACGTAGGTCGAGGCGACCGGCAGCTCGGCACCGAGCCCGAGGCCGACGATGAACCGCAGCACCAGCAGGGCCGCCAGTCCCCCGACCAGCGCGCTCGCGCCCGTCGCCGCGCCGTACACGAGCAGCGTGAGGGCGAAGACGTGCCGACGGCCGAAGCGGTCCGCGAGGAGTCCGCCGAGGCTCGCCCCGATCGCCATCCCCGCGAAGCCCGCCGACGCGATCCAGGAGGCCTGCCCCGGCGCGAGCTGCCATTGCACGCTCAGGGCCGCGATGATGAACGAGATGAGGCCCACGTCCATGGCATCCAGGGCCCATCCGAGACCCGACCCGCCCAGGAGCCGGGCGTGCCGGCGCGTGAACGGCAGGGCGTCGAGGCGTTCGGACACCCGGACGGTGTCGGTGGTCGTGGTCACCGGATGCCGTGGGCGTCGACCGACGCGGGGGTCTCGGCAAGCATCTCCTCGACGAGGGGACGCACCTTCGTGCCGTACAGCTCGATGCTCGACAGGAGCCGCTCGTGCGAGATCGACCCGCTCGCGATCTTCATCTGGAACCGCGAGTTGCCCAGCGCCCGCACGGTCGCGGCGATCTTGCGCGCGACGGTCTCGGGCGACCCGACGTACATCGACCCCTCGGGGCCCACGTCGTGCTGGAAGCGCATGCGGTTGTACTCGGGCCAGCCGCGTTCCCGGCCGATCGTGTTGTTGAGCTCGGCGACGCCCTCGAACGCCTCGTCCCAGGCCTGCTGGTCGGTCTCGGCGACGTGGCCGGGCGAATGCACGGAGATCGGCATCTGCGGCTTGCCGAGCTCCGCGAGCGAACGGCGGTAGAGATCCGCGTAGGGGCGGAAGCGGGCAGCCGAGCCGCCGATGATCGCGAGGACCATGCCGTAGCCGTAGCGCGCGGTGCGGACGACCGACTCCGGGGAGCCGCCGACACCCACCCACGCGGTCAGGCCCGTCTCGGTCTTCGGGTAGACGTCGGCGTCCTGGAGCGCCGGTCGCGTGCGGCCCGACCAGGTGACGGGCTTCTCGGTCAGCAGGTGGGAGAACAGTTCGAGCTTCTCTTCGAACAGCTGCTCGTAGTCGGCGAGGTCGTAGCCGAAGAGCGGGAAGGACTCGATGAAGGACCCACGTCCGAGGATGACCTCGGCGCGGCCGTTCGAGATGGCATCCAGCGTCGCGAAACGCTCGTACACGCGCACGGGGTCATCGCTCGAGAGCACCGTCACCGCGGTGCCGAGGTGGATGTCCTTCGTGCGCGCGGCGGCCGCGGCCAGGACGATCTCGGGGCTCGTGACGGCGAAGTCCTTGCGATGGTGCTCCCCCACGCCGAAGAACGAGAGGCCGACCTCGTCCGCCAGGACCGCTTGGTCGACGACGTTGCGGATGGTCTGCGCGTCGGACAGCAACGACCCGTCGGGGGCTCGTGAGATGTCTCCGAAGGTGTCGAGGCCGAGCTCGAGGGAACGAACATCCATGGGGTCTCCTTGCATTCGGATGAATGAACTTTACGCGACGGCGGACTATTCCCCCGTATCACCGAGAGGCGCCGCCGCGGCGACGCCCCTCGGGGGGATCACGCGGATGCCAGCGCGGCGCGCAGCGTGTCGAGGCCGACACCGCCGATGTCGAGCGCGCGCTTGTGGAACTCCTTCATCGAGAAGCGCTCCCCCGCTCGCTCCTGGTACTCGTCGCGCACCTGCTCCCAGATCCGCTGACCGACCTTGTAAGCGGGCGCCTGCCCCGGCCAGCCGAGATACCGGTTCACCTCGAAGCGGACGAACTGCTCGGACATGTTGACGTTGCGCAGCATGAACGCGAGCGCGTAGTCGTGGTCCCACGTGCCCTCGCCGTCCAGGCGCGGCTTGCCGAGGTGGACGCCGATATCGAGCACGACACGGGCCGCGCGCATGCGCTGACCGTCGAGCATGCCGAGACGGTCGGCGGGGTCGTCGAGGTAGCCGAGCTGCTCCATGAGACGCTCGGCGTACAGCGCCCAGCCCTCGGCGTGGCCGCTCGTGCCGGCCAGCAGACGTCGCCACGAGTTGAGCTCGGCCCGGTTGTAGACCGCCTGCGCGATCTGGAGGTGATGGCCCGGGACGCCCTCGTGGTAGACGGTCGTCAGCTCGCGCCAGGTGTCGAAGCTGTCGACGCCCTCCGGCACCGACCACCACATGCGACCGGGACGGGAGAAGTCGTCGGTCGGGCCGCTGTAGTAGATGCCGCCCTCGTTGGTCGGGGCGATCATGCACTCGAGACGGCGGATGGGCTCCGGGATGTCGAAGTGGCTGCGACCGAGCTCCTCGACGGCGCGGTCGCTCGTCCGCTGCATCCATTCCTGCAGCGCCACCGTGCCGTGCAGCTTGCGGGACTCGTCCTTCTCGAGGAAGGCGACGGCCTCCTCGACGCTCGCGCCCGGCAGGATCTCGTTCGCGATCGACTCCTGCTCGGCCACCATGCGCGCCAGCTCCTGCACGCCCCACTCGTACGTCTCGTCGAGATCGATCTCGGCGCCGAGGAAGCCGCGCGAGAACAGCCCGTACAGGTCGCGGCCGACGCCGTCCGTCTGGCCGGCCGCAGGCTTCAGCTCGTTCGAGAGGAAGGCGGCGAGGTCGTTGTAGGCGACGCGGGCGGCGCCGGCATGGGCGTCGAGGTCGCGCGCCAGCGAGGCCGGGAGCTGTCCTTCGTCGGGGGCGGCCTCGCCCACGAAGGAGGCGAAGAACCCGGTGTCGGACGTGTACCGCGCGATCTGCGTGACGACCTCGCGCACCTGGCGCTCGGCGGGCACGACGCCACGCGCGATGCCTTCGCGCAGGGTGGCGATGTAGCCGTCGATCGCGCCGGGGAGGGCCTTCAGGCGGGTGGAGATCGTCGACCAGTCGTCGACCGTCGCGGTCGGCATGAGGTCGAACACGGCGCGGATGTCCTGCGCCGGGGAGGCGATGACGTTCAGGTCGCGCAGGTGCGTCTGCGCCTCGTGCAGCTCGACGTGCAGGTCCAGCTCGCGCCCCAGGTCCATCTTGGTGACCTCGTCGACGGCGTCGACGGCGTCCGCGTTCTGCAGGGCGGCCCTCGTCGCGCGGGCCTGGTCGGCGAGCTCCTCGGACCCGTCGGGGCTGTAGTCGCCGAAGCGGTCGTTGTACTCGAAGCGCCCGATGTAGGTCGCGAGCGTGGGACGACGCTCGGCCAGGGTGTCCACCCACGCGTCCGCGATCGTGTCGATCGGCGTGGGGGTGCGTTGTGCATCAGTCATGCACCGAGCCTAGGGAAGCCGCGCGACCCAGGCCAGCCGGGGGCTGAGGCTTGCGGCGGCCGTGCCCGTTCACCCGCGCGCGCTCGACCACGCCGAGGGCCGAGCCCGGCAGCCGTGCCCGCTCCCGCGCCCGCCAGGGCCGGAGGCCGGAAAGCTGCCGGAGCAGGCCTCAGTGCCCCGCCTCGTCCCAGTCCCCGCCGCAGCCGATCTGCACGTCCAGCGGCACGCTGAGGTCGGCGGCGTCGGCCATCCGGGCGCGGACGATCTGCTCCACGGCATCCCACTCCCCCGACGCGACCTCCACGACGAGCTCGTCGTGGATCTGCAGGAGAACGCGGGAGCGCAGGCCCGCCGCCGCGAGCTCGTCGCGGATGCGGTACAGCGCGATCTTCATGATGTCGGCGGCACTGCCCTGGATGGGGGCGTTCAGCGCCGCACGCTCGGCGTTCTCGCGGAGCACGCGGTTCATGCTGGTGAGGTCGGGGAACGGACGGCGGCGGCCGAAGATCGTCTCGGTGTAGCCGTCCTGGCGAGCCTGCTCCACGGAGCCGCGGAGGTAGTCGCGCACCGCGCCGAAGCGCGCGAAGTACTCGAGCATGAGCTTCTTGGCCTCGGACTGCTCGATGCGCAGCTGCTTGGAGAGGCCGAAGGCCGACAGGCCGTAGACGAGGCCGTACGACATCGCCTTGACCTTCGTGCGCATGGCCGGGGTGACGTCCTCGGGCTCGACGCCGAAGACGCGCGCGCCGACGAAACGGTGCAGGTCCTCGCCGGAGTTGAACGCCTCGATCAGCCCGGGGTCGCCGGAGAGGTGCGCCATGATGCGCATCTCGATCTGCGAGTAGTCCGCCGTCAGCAGCGTCTCGTAGCCGTCGCCGACCTCGAAGGCGGCGCGGATGCGACGGCTCTCGGACGTGCGGATCGGGATGTTCTGCAGGTTCGGGTCGGTGCTGGACAGCCGGCCCGTCTGGCTGCCGGTCTGCACGTACGTCGTGTGGATGCGGCCGTCCGGACCCGTCGCGGTGTCGAGGGCGTCGATGATCTGCTTGAGCTTGGTCGCCTCGCGGTGCTTGAGCAGGAGGTCGAGGAAGGGATGCGGTGCGGACTCCTGCAGGTCGGCGAGGGCGGCGGCATCCGTCGTGTACCCGCTCTTGGTCTTGCGGGTCTTGGGGAGCTGCAGCTCGTCGAACAGCACCTCCTGCAGCTGCTTCGGCGAGCCGAGGTTGACCTCGTGCCCGATCGCCGCGTACGCCTGCTCGGCCAGGCCGTCGGCGCGCGCGGCGAGCTCCGCCGAGAAGGACGACAGCTTCTCGTGCGACACCGCGACGCCCGCGAGCTCCATGTCGGCCAGGGCGGAGAGGGTCGGCAGCTCGATTTCGTCGAGCACGCCGCCGACGCGGTCGGGGAGCTCGTCGCGCTGAGCCTCGGCGACCCGCCGCACGAACCACGACAGCTGGCCCGGCGTGGCCCCGTCGTTCTCGGGAACGAGCTGGGTGGGGTCGGCCTCGGGCAGCTTCTCGCCCAGATACCGGTCGACGAGGTCGGCGAGGGTCTTGTCGGGGAAGCTCGGACGCACCAGCCAGCCCGCGAGGATGACGTCGAACGCGACGCCCGCCACGTGCACGCCCTGGCGCCCCAGCGCCTTGATCTGCGGCTTGGCGTCGGCGAACACCTTCGGGGCCTCCGAGGAGAGCCACGGGGCCAGCGCGTCGCGAGCGTCGTCGGACCATGACGTCTCGGCGGCGCGGTCGGCGACGGCCACGCCGATGCCCGTCGGAGCGCCCCCGGCGACCGTCACGGTCACCCCGACCGGGCCCTCGGCGGAGGCGAGCCACGCGGCCAGGCCCGCGGCGTCGAGGTGCTCGGCCGTCGGCGCCTGCGCCACCGGCAGCGGCTCCTCCGCGTCGGCGGGGTCCGCTCCGATCGCGTCGAACACCCGCGGCAGGAGCGTGCGGAACTCCAGGCGGGCGAAGATGTCGCGCACGGCCTGCGCGTCCATCGGCTGCAGCGCGAGGTCGGACGGCGTCACCGGCAGCTCGACGTCGGTCAGCAGGCGGTTCAGCGACCGGTTGCGGCGGACGGCGTCGAGATGCTCCCGCAGGTTGTTGCCGACCACGCCGGTGACCTTGTCGGCGTTCTCGAGCAGCGCGTCGAGCGACCCCCACTGGTTCAGCCACTTGACCGCGGTCTTCTCGCCGACCTTGGGCACGCCAGGCAGGTTGTCGCTGGTCTCGCCGACGAGCGCGGCGATGTCCGGGTAGTTGACCGGGGGCAGCCCGTACTTCTCGATCACGGCGGCGGTGTCGTAGCGCTTCAGCTGCGACACGCCCTGCACGTTCGGGTAGAGCAGCGTCACGTCCTCGGTGACGAGCTGGATCGTGTCGCGGTCGCCCGAGCACACGAGCACCGAGAAGCCCTCGGCCGCCCCCTGCGTGGCGAGCGTCGCGAGGATGTCGTCGGCCTCGAAGTCCTCCTTGGTGAGCACCGGCACGCCCATGGCGCGCAGACAGTCCTGCAGCAGCGGGATCTGCCCCTTGAACTCGGACGGCGACTCGCTGCGGTTCGCCTTGTACTCGCTGTACTCCCGCGTGCGGAACGACTGCCGCGACGTGTCGAACGCCACCGCGAGGTGCGTGGGCTTCTCCGCCTTGACGAGGTTGACGAACATCGACAGGAAGCCGTAGATGCCGTTGGTGTGCTGGCCGTCCTTCGTCGAGAAGTTGTCGACCGGCAGCGCGTAGAACGCCCGGTAGGCCAGCGAGTGGCCGTCGACGACGAGGAGAGTAGGCTTTTCGGCATCCGTCACTCGTCCAGCGTAACGAGAACCTCGGACACTCCCCTGGCCCCGGCACCTCGAAGGCGATGATGACGACCACGACCCCCGACTCCCCCTCCGGCCTCGACTGGGCGAAGCTGCGCGGAATGGGCGCCCTCGCCGAGAAGATGGGCATCGAATGGGTCGAGTTCTCGGTCGAGCGCAGCGTCGCCACGATGCCCGTCGAGGGCAACACGCAGCCCGTCGGACTGCTGCACGGCGGCGCCTACGTGGTGCTCGGCGAGTCCCTCGGCTCGATGTCGGCCAACCTCTGGGCCGGCCCCGGACGACTGGCCGTCGGCATCGACATCAACGCCACGCACACGCGGTCCGCCACCTCGGGGATCGTCACGGGGGTCTGCACCCCGGTCCACCTC
>VGAV01000013.1 GCA_016870695.1 Actinomycetota bacterium
GTAGAACTCGGTGGCGGCGACGTCGAGGCCGACGGCGATGTCCGTGCCGGGGGTGAAGCCGGCCTTCTCGATCGCGCGGATCAGGAAGTCGAGGCCCTCGCGGTTGCTGGGCAGGTCGGGGGCGAAACCGCCCTCGTCGCCGAGACCGGTGTTGTAGCCCGCGGACTTCAGCTCGCCCTTGAGGACGTGGTAGACCTCGGTGCCCCAGCGAAGGGACTCGCCGTAGGTGTCGGCGCCGATGGGGGCGAGGAAGAACTCCTGGAAGTCGATGCCGTTGTCGGCGTGCTCGCCGCCGTTGATGACGTTGAACAGCGGGACGGGCAGCAGGTGCGCGTTCGGTCCGCCGAGGTAGCGGAACAGGGGCAGGTCGGCGCTGTCGGCGGCCGCCTTGGCCACGGCCAGCGAGACGCCGAGGATGGCGTTGGCGCCGGTGCGCGACTTGTTGTCGGTGCCGTCGGTCTCGATGAGGATCTCGTCGATGATGCGCTGCTCGCTGGCCTCGACGCCCTCGATGGCGGGGCCGAGCTCGTCGACGACTGCGGCGACGGCCTTCAGGACGCCCTTGCCGCTGTAGCGGCTCTTGTCGCCGTCGCGCAGCTCGTAGGCCTCGAAGGCGCCGGTGGACGCGCCGGAGGGGACGGCCGCACGCTGGACGATGCCGTCGTCGAGGAGCACCTCCACCTCGACGGTCGGGTTTCCGCGCGAGTCGAGAATCTCGCGCGCGTTGACAGCCTCGATAAGTGCCACGAAGGACTCCTCGTTGGTTCTTGAGTGGGAGGGGGCGGAGCGACGTCGGTCCGTGTCGAGTCTACTGATCGCGGTCGACGGGTGTGGAGCCGGGGGGGGCGGCGGCCTCGGATGGCGCGGAGCCGAGGTGGCCCCGGGCGCGGGAAGTGGCCCCGGGGCCACTCAGGTGCAGGGATGACGTGCGGAGGGTCAGGCCCGGGGTCCGGCCGCGACGACGATCGCGACGGCGATGCCGTCCCAGCCTTTGCGGTCGAGCGTCTGCAGCGCGGTGGCGTCGAAACGGGGGTCCTCACCCAGCATCGCGAGGCCGCGACGGGTCCCCTGGACCTTGGAGTCGGTGGCATCCGGGTCCGCCACCTCCCCGTTTCGGCCGATGTTGTCGAGGACGACGACCGTGCCCGGGCGACCGAGACGGGCGGCCCAGTCGAGGTAGGTCGTGTTCGACTCCTTGTCGGCGTCGATGAAGACGAGATCGAACGGCTCCTCGTCCTGCAGGGCCGGGAGGACGTCGGTCCCGCGTCCCACACGCACCTCCACGCGATCGGCGACGCCCGCGTTCTCCGCGTTGCGGCGCGCGACCTCGGCGTTCGCCGGCTCGGCCTCGATCGAGACGACCCGCCCGCCCTCCGGCAGGGCCCGGGCGAGCCAGATGGTCGAGTACCCGCCGAGCGTGCCGATCTCGAGGACGCGACGGGCACCCGAGATCCTCGTCAGCAGGTGCAGCATCTTGCCGCTGACCGGAGCGACCTCGATCGCCGGCAGGCCCGCCTCGTGCTGGGCGGCGATGACGGCGTCGAGCGACGCGTCCCGGCCGACGAGCGTGTCGGTGAGGTAGGCGTCGACGCGGCGGACGGTCTCGACGGTGGGATCGGCCATGCCCCCACCCTGTCGGCGCCCGTCCCTCCCGGTCAAGCCGCTTCGCGCCGCGCCCCCGGGGGCCGCGAGATCACGTGATCTCGACGAGATCACGCGTTCCGTTCGCCCCGAGCGTGTGCTCTCGACGAGATCGTGTGCTCTCGACGGGGCAGGGCGGACCCCGGGGCGGACGGGGCGGCGGCGGACGGGGCGGCGGCGGCGAGCGCGGCGAGGACGGCGGGCAGGAGGGCGTCCGCGGTGCGGCGGTAACCGAGGGCGCTGGGGTGGAAGCGGTCCACGCTGAACATCTCGTGCGGACGTTCGGCGAAGACCGGTCCGACGGCGCGGGCGAGGGCGACGACACGGGCGCCGGCCCGCCGCGCGGCGACCGTCTGTGCGGCGGCGAGCTGCCGCGAGGCGCGGGCGGCCAGGGCGCGCAGCGGCTGCGGGATCGCGCGGAGGGTGCCGAGGTCGGGGCACGCCCCGACCACCACGGGGGTTCCCTGACGGACGAGGGCCCGGACGGCATCCTCGAGCTGCTGGGCGGAGCGGGAGACCGGGATGCGATGCGTCACGTCGTTGCCGCCGATGACGATCACGGCGATGTCGGCGCGGTAGTCCTCCGGGAGCGTGCCGAGCTGCGCGGCGAGCGCGGAGGTCTCGGAACCGACCACGGCCGCCGTGCGCAGCCGGACGGGACGGCGCGCGTCCCGCGCGATGCCCTTCGCGAGGCGTGCGCCGAGGGTGTCGCGGCGGTGCCCGGCGCCCAGGCCCGCGGCGATCGAGTCGCCGAGCATCAGCAGGTCGACGGGGACGCCCGTGTGCTTCTTCCGCCGCCAGACCCGGTCGGCGTCGAGGGCGTCCTCCCCGAGCGGCTTGCCGATGCGGCGGCGGGCGACGGCGGCCTGACGCGAGAGCAGGGTGCGGACCCCGACGGCGGTCGCCCCGAGCAGGGCCGCCGTCGACGCCGTCACGGCGAGGGACCGGCGGACGAGCACCCCACGATCACACCTCGTCGCGGTGAACGGGCGGTGGCCGCGGCCTGACCGTCCGGCATCCCGTGCCCCGGGGGCGGTGTGTCTCGGACCCGGGTGCCGTTCTGCGGACCCACGGCCCCGCTCGGGCCCACTCCCCGGAACCGTCCTGCGGACCCACCGCCCGACACGCCGATGCAGGGTGCCACCGGCCCGGCGTGCCGCCCCCGAACTCCGCACGACGGCACAGCCGGGCACCCGTGAACGGGCCGCAGGAACGGGTCTCAGGCCAGCGGCTTGAGCTCCAACGACGCGGCGTCGGTGTCGGTCCGGACCGTCGCGAACGACGTGTAGCCGTCGGCCGCGGAGCGCTCGAGCAGCGCCTTGAGGTTCTTCGGCCGCTGCTCCAGGCGGACCCGCACCCCGTCGGCGACGAGCCCGGCCTTCAGCCGCAGCAGCTGCGCCAGCGGGACGTCGCGGTCGTGGACCAGCACGACGGCGCGGTCGTCGGAGCCGGCGGCATCCTGGAGCAGGTCCACGATGCGCTCGAATCCGATCGAGAAGCCGACCGCCGGAACCTGCTGCCCGAGGAAACGGCCGATCATGCCGTCGTAGCGTCCGCCGCCGCCGAGCGAGTAGTCGACGGTCGGGTGCGCGAGCTCGAAGATCGTGCCCGTGTAGTAGCCCATGCCGCGGACGAGGAACGGGTCGAACACCAGCGGCGCGTCGGCACCGCGCACCGCGGCGACCGTCTCGCCGAGCGCGACGAGGTGGGCGATGACCTCGTCCGGGATGCCGGCGGGAAGCGCCTCGCGGATGCCGTCGTCGTCGAAGCGGGGGGTGGTGGCGGGCCGGTCGAGGTACTCCGCGAAGGCGTCGACGGCCGTGGCGCCGGCCCCGCGGTCGCGCAGCTCCGCGACGACGCCCGAGGCCCCGATCTTGTCGAGCTTGTCGATCGTGATGAGCACGCCGGGACGCTCCTCCGGAACGAAGCCGAACACGTCGAGCATCGCGTCGAGGACGCGACGGTCGTTGACGCGGATCGAGCCGCCCTCCAGACCCAGCGCATCGAGCACGTCGAGGCTGGCCGTCATCAGCTCGGCCTCGGCCCGCGCGGAGGCGTCGCCGATGATGTCGATGTCGCACTGCACGAACTGGCGGTACCGCCCCTTCTGGGGACGCTCGGCACGCCAGACCGGGGCGATCTGAATGGAGCGGAACACCGTCGGCAGCTGCGCGCGGTTCGTCGCGTAGAACCGGGCGAGCGGGACCGTGAGGTCGTACCGCAGCCCCAGATCGGCCAGGGCGGCCGGGTCGTCGGCGGCGGCGCGGATGCCGTCGGCATCCATCCCCCGCTTCAGGATGCTGAACGAGAGCTTCTCGTTGTCGCCGCCGATGCCCGCGTGGAGGCGGTCGTAGTCCTCCATGACCGGGGTCTCGATCTCGTCGAAGCCGTGGGCGCGGTAGCGCTCGCGGATGACGGCGAGCACGCGCTCGCGGCGGGCCTTGTCGGCGGGGAGGAAGTCGCGCATGCCGCGCGGCGGGTTCACGGATGCCACGGTCCCATTGTTCCAGCCCCCGGACGCCGGGCCGTGCGGGGGCGGTCGGCGGCGGGGTCGGCCGGGGCGCGAGGTCGCACGTTCGGCGCGAGATCGCACGCGCCGAGGGCGCCGGAACGTGTGACCTCGCGCCGAACGTGCGATCCCGGCAGCGGGGAGCGCTGCGGACCGTGCGGGGTCAGGCCTCGGCGGCGCGGACGTCGTCGCGGACGGCGCGGAGGCGGCCGCGGAGGGCGCGCTCGGCATCCCAGCCGCGGTCCCGGGCGAGCTGCACGAGGGTGAGGAGCGCGTCGCCGAGCTCCTCCTCGGTCGCCGGATCGGCGAGACGGTGCGACGGCGCCGCGACCCCGACCTGCGCGGCCTTGCCGAGGACCTTCTGCGCGAGGGCGAGCGCGGGCATGTGGTCGCTGACACCGTCGATCACGCTCGTCCGCTCGCGCTTCTCGGCGGCCTTCGCCGCGTTCCAGTGCACGAGGACCTCTTCGGGATTGGATGCCACGGCGTCACCGAACACGTGCGGATGACGCCGCGTCATCTTCTCGGTCAAACCGCGCGCCACATCGTCGATGTCGAACGGGTCGTCCGGGTCGCCCGCCGCGATCTCCGCGTGGAAGAGGACCTGCCACAGCAGATCGCCGAGCTCCTCGCGGAGGTCGTCGCGGGTGCCGGCCTCGACCGCGTCGATCACCTCGGCGCTCTCCTCGACGAGGTAGGGCACCAGAGCGCGGTGGTCGATGGTGCGGGTCCAGGCGCAGCGCTCCCGGACGACGCGCATGGTCTCGGCGGCCTCGCGCAGGGCGTCGACGCTCACGGCTGCTCCTCTCCGGGCGGTCGCGCCCGACGGCTCTCGCGGGCCCGGGCGGCGCCGCTGACCCGAGTATCCCCCGCCCGGCCGGTGGTGGCCGCCCGCGCTCGTCCAACTCCGGAGTTTCCGACCACCCGCCCCGTCCGGCCCGCGGAAACCCGCGCCCGCGCCGCGCCGCGGCCGGCGACACTCCGGAGTCCGGCGCGGCGGCGCGCACGCCCGGCACGCCCGCGGCCGCACCACCCCCACCCCGCCGCGGCATACACCGCCCGTCACACGGCGGTGAGCCGTCCCGCGACGCCGATATTCTGTGGCGTGTGCGTGAACTGACCCCGACCGAGGCGATCGACCTCGTGGGCCGCTTCGAAGCCGGCCAAGAGCTTCCCGAGCAGATGCGCGCCGACGTGCGCCTGCTCGGCTCCCTGCTCGGCCGTGTGCTGCGAGAGAGCGGCTCCCCCGGACTGTACGACGACGTCGAGCGGCTGCGGACCGCGACGATCCAGGCCTACACCGATGAGACATCGGAGGCGTTCGAGCGGGCCGCCGCCATCGCCGACGGCTTCTCGATCGAGCGGGCCGACGAGGTGGCGCGGGCGTTCACCGCCTACTTCCACCTCGTCAACCTCGTCGAGGAGCACCAGCGCGTCCGGATCCTCCGCGAGCGGGGCGACCGGTCCTCCCGCGACGGCGCGCCCGACACCATCGCCGCGGCGTACGAGCGCCTGATCAGCGAGGTCGGCGAGGAGACGGCGCTGCACCGCCTGCAGTCGCTGCGCTTCCACCCCGTCTTCACCGCCCACCCCACCGAGGCCCGGCGTCGCGCGATCTCGACGAGCATCCGCCGCCTGTCCGAGCTGCTGGGCGAGCACGAGGCCGCCGCGGACGAGAGCGCCGAGCGCCGCCGCGCTCAGCGCCGCATGCTGGAAGAGGTGGACACGCTGTGGCGCACCGCCCCGCTGCGGCGCGACAAGCCGTCCCCCGTCGACGAGGTCCGCTCGGTGATGGCCGTCTTCGACGAGACCCTCTACACCGCGGTCCCCCACGTCTACCGCCGCATCGACGACGTCCTCCAGGGCGAGGACGCGGGTGCCCGCGCGCCGATCGTCCGCCCCTTCGTGCGCGTCGGCTCCTGGGTGGGCGGCGACCGCGACGGGAACCCCTTCGTCACGGCATCCGTCACCCGCAAGGCCGCCGCCATCGCGAGCGAGCACGTGCTCCTGGGCCTCGAGCGCACGGCGCAGCGCATCGGTCGCGGACTGACCCTGGATGCCTCGACGACGCCGCCGAGCGACGAGCTCGTGTCGCTCTGGCACCGTCTCCGCGCCGCCGACGAGGACGCGGCGGCGGAGATCGCCGAGCGCTCCCCAGACGAGCCGCACCGCCGGATCCTGCTGCTGGTCGCCCGCAAGATCGCGGCGACCCGCACGCGAGACGCCGACCTCGCCTACCGCGACCCCGAGCACCTGCTCGCGGACCTCCGCGTCGTCCAGGAGTCGCTCGTCGCCGGCGGCGCCGCCCGCCAGGCCTACGGCGCCCTGCAGCAGCTGCTCTGGCAGGTGGAGACCTACGGATTCCACCTGACCGAGCTCGAGGTGCGCCAGCACTCGGCCGTGCACCGCAAGGTGCTCGACGAGCTGCGCACGGGCGGTGAGCGCAGCGAGCAGACCGAGGAGGTCCTCGAGGTCTTCCGCTCCGTCGCCTACGTGCAGGAGCGTTTCGGACCGCGCGCGGCCGGCCGCTACATCGTGTCGTTCACGCAGTCCGCGGAGGACCTCGCCAACGTCCACGAGCTCGCCTCCTACGCGATGGGTCCGGGAGTCGCCCCGCCCGTGCTCGACGTCATCCCGCTGTTCGAGACGTTCGCGGACCTTCAGGCCGCCCCCGGCATCCTGGCCGAGATCGTCGCGCACCCCGCCTTCGTCAGCCGATTGGATGCCACCGGCCGGCGCCTCGAGGTGATGCTGGGCTACTCGGACTCCTCTAAGGACGTCGGTCCTGTCGCCGCCAACCTCGCGCTGTACGAGGCGCAGGCGAAGATCTCGACGTGGGCCGAGGCAGAGGGCATCGAGCTGACGCTCTTCCACGGCCGCGGCGGCGCCCTCGGGCGCGGCGGCGGTCCCGCCAACTCGGCGATCCTCGCGCAGCCGCCGCACTCGGTCGACGGCCGGTTCAAGCTCACCGAGCAGGGCGAGGTCATCTTCGCGCGCTACGGCGACCCGGACATCGCCATGCGCCACATCGATCAGGTCGCGGCCGCGGTGCTCACGGCATCCTCCCCCTCCATCGAGCGCCGCAACCGCGGAGCAGCCGAGGCCTTCGCGGACGTCGCGAGCACGATGGACGTCGCCTCGCGC
This sequence comes from Actinomycetota bacterium, assembly GCA_016870695.1. Classification (GTDB taxonomy): domain Bacteria; phylum Actinomycetota; class Actinomycetes; order Actinomycetales; family Microbacteriaceae; genus Microbacterium. The sequence continues at coordinate 7,295 of VGAV01000013.1, forward strand.
GAGCGCTTCTTCGCCCTGGTCAAGGCGCCCGGCTTCGCGCCGTGGTTCGCCACGGTCACCCCGATGGAGGAGCTGGGCCACCTCGCGCTCGGCTCGCGGCCGGCCCGCCGCGGGCTGTCGGTGGAGTCGCTGGAGGACCTCCGGGCGATCCCATGGGTGTTCTCGTGGACGCAGGCCCGGATCAACCTCGCGGGGTGGTTCGGCCTCGGAACGGCGCTCGACGCCGTCGGCGACGAGCAGCGCCTGCGTGACGCGTATGAGCAGTGGCCGCTGTTCCGCACGATGATCGACAACGTCGCCATGAGCCTGGCCAAGGCCGACGAGCGCATCGCCCGCCGCTACCTCGCGCTCGGCGACCGCGACGACCTCGCCGCGCTGGTGATGGACGAGATGCTCCTCACCCGTTCGTGGGTCGAGCGCATCACGGGCGGCGACCTCCTCGGCAACAAGCCGGTGCTGCAGCGCGCGGTGAAGATGCGCAGCCCGTACGTCGACGCCCTGTCACTCCTGCAGCTCCGCGCCCTGCGGGCCCTGCGCGACACGACCCCGGATGCCACCCCCGACGCCGAGCACCAGCGGCTCCTGCTGCTGTCGGTCAGCGGTGTGGCCGCAGGACTGCAGAACACCGGCTGAGCGGCATCCCTCCGACGACGGAGCGCCGGCCCCCTCGGGTGCCGGCGCTCCGTCGTCTCCGGGGGGCGGGTCAGGACGCGGTCGACACCTCGGCAGACGCCGGCTGCGGCAGCGGCCAGAGGGCGTCGAGCAGCTGACGGACCCAGTCGATGAGGTTCGCGTCGCCGGCGTCCTGCGGCAGGGGCACGACCATGGCGTCGCCGCCCGCGACGAGCTTGGCCTTGGGGTACAGCCGCTGCAGGCGCACCCGCATCGAGTCCGGCAGGTTCGCCGGGGCGACGCGGAGGTTCGGTCCCATTGCAACGACGTCGGCGAGTCCGGCCTGCGCGGCGCGGCGACGCAGGCGGGCGACGGCGACGAGCCCCTCCACCTCGGCCGGCGGCTCGCCGTAGCGGTCGCGCAGCTCCTCGACGACGAGGTCGATCGCGTCGTCCTTGGCGGTGGCGGATGCCGCGGCGGACAGCTTCTGGTACGCCTCCAGCCGCAGGCGTTCGCTGTCGATGTAGGACTCCGGCAGGCGGGCGTCGACCGGCAGCTCCAGACGCAGCTCGGTCGGACCCTCGACGTCGTCGCCGCGGAAGGTCGACACGGCCTCGCCGATCATGCGCAGGTAGAGGTCGAAGCCGACGCCCGCGATGTGTCCGGCCTGCTCGGCGCCCAGCAGGTTGCCGGCGCCGCGCAGCTCGAGGTCCTTCAACGCGACCTGCATGCCGCTGCCGAGGTCGTTGTTGACGGCGATCGTCTCGAGGCGGTCCGCCGCGGTCTCGGACAGCGGCTTCATCTCGTCGTACAGGAAGTACGCGTACGCCCGATCGCGTCCGCGGCCCACGCGCCCGCGCAGCTGGTGCAGCTGCGACAGGCCGTACTTGTCGGCGCGGTCGATGATGATCGTGTTGGCGTTGGAGATGTCGAGACCGGTCTCGATGATGGTGGTCGACACGAGCACGTCCGCGCGGCGCTCCCAGAAGTCGTCGACGACCTGCTCGAGCGCGTGCTCCCCCATCTGGCCGTGGGCGACGACGATCCGCGCCTCGGGGACCAGCTCGGCGAGGTGCGCCGCGACCCGCTGGATCGACGAGACGCGGTTGTGCACGTAGAAGACCTGGCCCTCCCGCAGCAGCTCGCGACGGATCGCGGCCGCGATCTGCTTGTCGTTGTTCGGGCCGACGTACGACAGGATCGGGTGCCGGTCCTCGGGCGGGGTGGCCAGCGTCGACATCTCCCGGATGCCGGTGACCGCCATCTCGAGCGTGCGCGGGATCGGGGTGGCGCTCATGGCGAGGATGTCGACGTTCGTCTTCAGCTTCTTCAGCGCGTCCTTGTGCTCGACGCCGAAGCGCTGCTCCTCGTCGATGATCATCAGGCCGAGGTCCTTGAAGATCACCTTCTCGGTCAGGATGCGGTGCGTGCCGATGACCATGTCGACGGTGCCGTCGGCGAGACCCGCGAGCGTGGCCTTGACCTCCTTGTCGCTCTGGAAGCGCGAGAGCGGCCGCACGGTCACCGGGAAGCCGGCGAACCGTTCGGCGAAGGTCTCGAGGTGCTGCTTGACCAGCAGCGTCGTCGGCACGAGCATCGCGACCTGCTTGCCGTCCTGGATCGCCTTGAACGCGGCGCGGACGGCCACCTCCGTCTTGCCGAAGCCGACGTCGCCGGACAGCAGCCGGTCCATCGGGATCGGCTTCTCCATGTCGGCCTTGATCTCGTCGATCGTCTGGAGCTGGTCCTGGGTCTCCGCGAACGGGAACGCCTCCTCCAGCTCGCGCTGCCACGGGGTGTCGGGGCCGAAGGCGTACCCCTTGGATGCCATCCGCGCCGAGTACAGCTTCACCAGCTCGACCGCGATGTCGCGGACGGCCTTGCGCGCACGGCCCTTGGCGGCGGCCCAGTCGCTGCCGCCCATCTTCGACAGCGTCGGCATCTCGCCGCCGACGTACTTCGACAGCAGGTCGAGCTGGTCGGTGGGGACGAACAGCTTGTCGCCCGGGTAGCCGCGCTTGGAGGGCGCGTACTCGAGGACGAGGTACTCCTTCGTCGTCTTGACGGCGTTGCGCCCGCCGCTGGACACCTCCCGCTGCGTCAGCTCGATGAACTTGCCGATGCCGTGCGTCGCGTGAACGACGACGTCGCCGGGCTTCAGCTGCAGCGGGTCGACGACGTTGCGGCGGCGGGAGGCGAGCTTCTTCGCACCGCGGTTGTCGGTGCCGACGGACCTGCCGTAGAACTCGGTCTCGGTGATGACGGCGAACTTCGCCTCGGTCAGTTCGAAGCCGCGTTCCAGCGAGGCGCACACGACGTGCGCGACGCCGGGCTCGGGCGGGGTGAGGACGGCGTCCACGCGACGGGCGGCGATCTCGCGCTCGGCGAGGACGTCCCGCGCGCGGTCGACCATCCCGGGGCCGGATGCCGTAACGACGACCGACCACCCCTCGGCCAGGAGCGCACCGACGTGGGCGGTGGCGCCCTCGACGTTGCCCTGGAACGACGGGACCGGGTCGGCCTTGATGCGGTGCGCGGCGTCGTCGCCGGCGATGAGGCCCTCGTCCTCGGCATCCGCCGCCCCGGAATCGAACGCGCTCAGCTGCCACCACACGCCGCCGCGCCCCGAGGCGATCTCGTGCAGGTCCGCGAGGGTCACGAAGTCGCCGGCACCGAGGTCGACGGGCGTGTCCGCACCGGCGGTCGCCGCGGACCACGCCGCCTCCAGGAACTCGCGGTTGGTGTCGCCGAGGGTGGTGGCGCGGGCGCGGGAGCGCTCGGGATCGACCAGCGCCACGGCGCTGCCGCCGGGGAGGTAGTCGGCGAGGGTGACGATGCGGTCGACGAGCACCGGGATGAGCGACTCCATACCCTCGGCGGGGATGCCCTCGGCCATCTTCTCCAGCAGCTGACGCAGACCCGGGTAGCCGTCGCGCAGCTCGGCGGCGCGCGCGCGCACCGCAGGAGTGAGCAGAAGCTCGCGGCTGGGCACGAGCGACACCGCGGTCACCTCGCCGGGGAGGGAGCGCTGGTCGGCGACGGAGAACGCGCGGATCTGGTCGACCTCGTCGCCGAAGAACTCGACGCGGTACGGGTGGTCGGCCACCGGCGGGAAGACGTCGAGGATGCCGCCGCGCACCGCGAACTCCCCGCGACGCGACACCATGTCGACGCGGTGGTACGCGAGCTCGACGAGGCGGGTCAGGACGTCCTCCAGCTCCTGACCGCGGGCGCCGACGGCGAGGTCGATCGGCGCGACGTCGCCGAGGCCGTCCGCGAGCGGCTGCAGGGCGCTGCGCACCGACGCGGTGATGACGAGGGGCGCCTGCCCGTCCCACGCGGCGATCCGCCGCAGGACGTCGAGGCGACGGCCGACGGTCTCGGGGCTCGGGCTGAGCCGCTCGTGCGGCAACGTCTCCCACGCGGGGAAGTGGAGCACCTGCGCGCCGGGGAGCACGGCCTCCAGGGCCGGTCCGAGCGCCTCGGCGCGGCGGCCCGTCGGAGCGACGACCAGCACCGCCCCGGGGGCGCCCGCGGCACGGCGGCGCTCGAGGAGGCCGGCGATGACGGGGGCGTCCAGCCCGTCGACGAGGGAGAGGGACAGGTCGGCGGATGCCGCGGACGCGGCCTCCCGGTACGACTCAGCCTGCTCGAGGGCGCGAACTATCCCGGGAACTGTCACTCGAAGCAGTCTACGCCGGGGGTACGACACGGAGGCCGGGACCGTCGCCTCCCGTCCGGACGCGCAGCCGCCGGCGGCTCCCCACCCCGGAGAGCATCCGCTGCGGGCCTCGCCGCTGTCGGGGACGCGCGGGGCTCTCGTAGGCTGAACCGCATGTCCGCACCGCACGCGCCCGGCCCGTCCGACGGCGTCTCGTTCGCCGCCCCGCACGTGCCGCCGCCGACCGGGACGCTCGTTGGCCCGCCGGAGACGCGGCGGCGACGACGCCCGCTCGGCCGCGTCGCGCTGGTGCTGGCCATCGTGGCGGGCGTCCTCGCTCCCGCGGTCGCCGGTCTCGCCTCGTTCCGGGTGGCGCGCGGGGCGGGGGGCGAGTTCCTCGCCCGCGGCGGGACGAGCGTCGACTGGCGCGTCCTCTCCCCCGTCCGCGACCTCGTGCTGGTCGCCGAGGCGTCGTTCTGGGCGGCGACGGTGCTGGGGGTCGCAGCCCTCGTGGTGGGCATCGTCGCGACCGCCCGCGGGCTTGGACGCGGCGCCGGGATCACGGCCATCGTGCTCTCCGTCCTCGGTCCGCTCGTCTTCTCCGTGTGCGTGGCGCTGGCGCTGTTCGCGGGCGCCGCGACCGTGTCCGGTGCCGGGGGCAGCCCGGTCTGACCGGCCGCATCGACCGGGCGGGGGCCGTCCCGATCCCGCGGTGCTACCGCTCCCCGCGGGCCTCCGTCCACCCCCGTATCCGCGGCGACCTCCGTCCCTAGACTCGGTTCACCTGGCGCGCGTGCGCCGCCGAGACGAAGGAGGACCGCCATGAGCACTCCCCCACCCGCCCCCGAGCCCTACGACGCGCGCTCCGGCGCCCCGCGATACGCTCCGCCCGTCGACGACTACGCCCAGCCCTCGCGCACCAAGGGCGCGCGCGGACTCGGCCTGATCGCTTTCCTGGCCGCCCTGGCGGGCGCCGTGATCGGCTCGATCCTCGGTTTCATCGGCGGGATGCAGAGCGGGTCGCTCGCCCAGTACGTCGACATCACGGGCACGACTCAGGTCGACCCGAACAGCATCCCGCCCGAGGGCCAGAACGCCGCCGTCGTCGGCGGCATCCTCACCCTCGTCGCGTTCCTCGTGTGGGGCGCGCTCGCGCTGTGGGGCCTCATCCAGGGCATCATCGCCGCCGTCAAGAACCGCGGCCGCGGCTGGGGCATCGCCGCGATCATCGTGGCCGTGCTCGGCATCGGCGCGGTGCTGACCTTCACGTCGATCGGTGTGGCCGTCGGCGCTGGACCGTACCTCGGGACCATGTGACGGACCCGCGATACGAGGACGCCCCCGGCCGATCGGTCGGGGGCGTCCTCGTGTCGCGGGTGTGGACCGCCGTCAGGCGCGCGGCGCGTGGTACCGCTGCTGAGCGGCCAGCAGACCCTCGGACACCACCTGCTCGACCGCGTCCGCGGCATCCGAGACGAGGATGGGCAGGTTAGGCCGCTCGGTCGCGCCGAACGGGTCCAGGACCCAGTCGGCCGGGTCCTGACGGCCCGCGGGACGACCGATGCCGACACGGACGCGGGGGAACTCGGGGGTGCCGAGCGCCTTCGCCACATCACGGACCCCGTTGTGGCCACCGTGACCGCCGCCGGTCTTCAGCTTGATCGTGTCGAACGGGATGTCCAGCTCGTCGTGGACGACGATCACGCGCTCCGGGTCGACCCCGTAGAACTTCGCCAGGCCGGCGACCGGTCCGCCGGAGACGTTCATGAAGCTGTTCGGCTTGGCGAGGACCATCTTGTCCGCGCCGGGCCGCAGCCACGTCTCGACGACGCGGGCGTTCGCCTTGTGCGCGCGGAACGTCTCGCTGCGGCGCGCGGCGAGCTCGTCCATCACCATCTGCCCGACGTTGTGCCTCGTCGCCTCGTATCGTGGGCCCGGGTTGCCCAGACCCACGATCAACCACGTCTGTGCCATGGCATCCATCCTCCTCGATCCTCCGCGGGACCGCCGACCGGCGGAAACGGAAAGGGGGCGCCCGCAGGCACCCCCTCGACGCGGTCGACCGCTCGCGCGGCCGGACGACGTCAGTTCTCGTCGTCGCCCTCGGCGCCGGCCTCGGACTCCTCGGCCTGCTCCTCGGCGACCTCGGCGTCGGCCTCGGCGATCTCCTCGTCCGCGGCGATGGTCGCGAGCGGGATCGAGACGGCCACGATGAGCTGCTCGGCGTCGCCGGTCAGGACGGCGCCGCGGGGCAGGTCGAGCTGGCCGGCGGTGATCTGCGTGCCGTCCTCGGCGCCCTCGACCGACACCTCGATGTTCTGCGGGATGTGGGTGGCCTCGACCTCGAGCGCGACGGTCGTGTTCTCGAGCGTGGCGATCGTGCCGGCGAAGGGCTCGCCCGTGACGATGACGGGGACGTCGACGGCGACCTTCTCGCCCTGGCGGACGACGAGCAGGTCGATGTGCTCGATGATCTGGTGCACCGGGTCCTTCTGCACGTCCTTGACCAGGACGAGCTGGCTCTTGCCGGCGATGTCGAGGTCGAGCAGCGCGTTGGCGCGGCGGATGAGCAGCGCGACCTGGTGGCCCGGCAGCGCGACGTGCTGCGGGTCGGTGCCGTGACCGTAGATGACGGCGGGGATCTTGCCCGCGGCGCGCAGACGGCGGGCGAAGCCCTTGCCGAAGTTCTCGCGGACCTCGGCGACGACCTTGTTGTCTTCCGACATGATGTTCTCCTCGCGGGCGCGCGGCCCGCAGCTTGGTGGACGGGCGAGGCCCGCACGTATGTGGTCTGGATTCGACTCGAACGCGAGCGCGTGAGGAAAGCCGGGAGCCTGCATCACCGCGTCGATCACGGACACCGTCGGCACCCCGCCCGGGGCGCACGACGAGGAGTCCCTCGCCGAAGTTCGCCCCGAGTCTACCAGCGACCGGGGGCGGACTTCGACCCGACCCCGCTCCGGCGCGGCCGCGGCGCGCGACCCCGGTAGGATCGACGGGCATTCCCTACCGGAGGACCTCCATGGACAGCGGCTTCTTCTCCCACGTGATGATCATCGTCGTTGGCGCGATCGCGACCCTCGGCGGCATCGGCCTGATCGGCGCCCTCGTCTCCCTCGGCCGCACGGCCGCGTACAAGAAGCACTGACGCCCGACTCCACTCCCCCGGCGCTGACTCGGCGCGAATGCACGCCCCAGCACCGCTTTCGCGTACATCTGCGACAAGTCACGGCTGAGGTGCCCCCGCGCTGACGTGGCGCGAATGCACGCCCCAGCACCCCCTTCGCGTCCACCTGCGACCAGTCACGGCGGAGGAGTCCCGGCGGGGGTCAGGACGTGAGCGTGCGCAGCGTCATCCCTCCGACGACGACATCGACCACCGCCCCCGGCGCGACCGGCGCCGCCGAGAACGGTGCGCCCGTCATCACCACGTCCCCCGGCCCGAGCGGGAGCCACCGCGCCACGTAGGCCAGGGCTCCCCGGATGCCGCTCGGCAACCGTCCCGCCGACGTCTCGGCCACGCGGACCCCGTCCACGACGAGCGCCATCGCCAGATCGTCGTCGATCGAGACCGCGGTGTCGATCACGGGACCGAGCGGGGTGTAGCCGACACCCGCTTTCGACTCGAAGTTGCGCGGGTCCACCGCCGTCCGGTCCGGGCTGGACAGGTCGTTCACCGCGGTGAGGCCGAGCACGTACTCGTGGGCGTTCTCGGCGGTCAGGCCGGTCGTGTCCCGACCGATCACGACCGCGACCTCCGCCTCGGCCACCGTCGTCCCGGCATCCCGTCTCAGAGCGACCTGCGCCGAGGGGCCGATCACCGTCCGCGGACTCTTCAGCCAGGCCTGCACGGGCGACACGTGGGTCGGGCCGTTCTGCGCGATCCCCACGATCACGGTCGGCACCGCCGGGGCGACGAGCATCCCCTGCACCGCGTCTCCGACGTCCTGGGCCGCGCGTCCGGCCGCGAACGCCGCGTACGGATCCTCGATCGGCACGAACCCGCCGTCGTCGTCGAGACGCACCGTCAGGGTCTCGGCATCCGTCTCCACCCGCCCGATCAGCACCGGATCGCCGCCGATCGCTCCGGAGCCGGCGCGCTCACCGGATCGTCCGAACGGTCACGGTGGTGGCGTCCACGCCCTCGCCGGCCTCCTCGCGCGACACCTTGATCGCGTCGTCGGTGCGCGTGAGGTCGCGCCGGAGGGTCTCGGGGACGAGGAAGGTCGAGGCGGTCGTGATGAGGGCGAGCGTGGCCATGTAGATCGCCAGCAGCAGCCAGTTCGCCCCGCTCACGGCGATGATGTACGCGCCGAGGACGCCGGCCAGTCCGCCCGCGAGCACCGCGGAGATCTCGCGCGCCATCGCGACGCCGAGGTAGCGGTGGCGGTTGCCGAACAGCTCGGGCAGCATCGCGCACTGCGGGCCGAGCATGGAGTTGACGGCCACGCCGATCCCGATGGCGACGACGGCGATCGTGACCGGGTAGCTGCCGAGCGAGATGAGCCACCACGCGGGGAAGGTGAAGACCAGCATGAACACGGCGCCGGCGCGGTAGACCGTCCGGCGGCCCATCCGGTCCGACAGCGCGCCGGTCAGCGGCACCGAGAAGATGCCGATGAGGGAGCCGAGGGTGACGCCCCAGGTGAGCAGGCTGCGGTCGGCCTGACCGCCGACCGAGGCGACGAAGAACGTCAGCGCGAGCGTGTTGAACATGTACGACCCGCCGTTCTCGGCCATGCGTAGGCCGATGCCGACGATGACGCCCGGCAGGCCGCGCGTGAAGATGTCGCGGACCGGGCGTTCGGCGATCTGCTCGCTCTTCTCGAGCTCGATGAAGGTCGGCGTCTCGCGCAGGCGCACGCGGATGAACAGGGCGATGAGGATGAGCAGGAACGACGCCAGGAACGGGACGCGCCAGCCCCATGTGAGCAGCTGATCCTCGGGCAGCAGCGAGATGAGGGCGAAGACGACCGCGGCCAGGAGGGTGCCCGCCTGGATGCCGATGAAGGGCAACGCCGCGAAGAAGCCGCGACGCTTCACGGGGGCGTACTCGGCCATGAGCACGGTCGCGCCGGCCTGCTCGGCGCCGGCGCCGAAGCCCTGCAGCAGGCGCATGATGACGAGGAGGATGGGCGCCGCCACCCCGATGGCCGAGTACGTCGGCAGCAGCCCGATCGCCGTGGACGCGCCGCCCATGAGCAGGATCGTGATGACGAGCACCCACTTGCGTCCGAGCTTGTCGCCGAGCACGCCGAAAAACAGACCGCCGAATGGCCGGGCCAGGAAGCCGACGCCGTAGGTCGCGAAGGCGGCCACCGTGGCGAGGGCGGGGTCGTCCTGCGGGAAGAAGAGGACGTTGAAGATCAGCGCCGTGGACAGCCCGTACAACGCGAAGTCGAAGTACTCCATGGGCGCTGCCGATGCTCGAGGCGAGGGTCGCGCGGCGCAGGTTCGCCGCGTATTCGGGGTCATCCGTCGGCTGCGGTGTCGGTGTGGATGCGGTGGTCACGGCCATCTCCTTCGATCGGCTGGTGTCTTGCGACGAGGTGACTGTACCAACCCAATGGACACGGTTCAATATGTTGAACAGAATCCGACCGCGGTCGGCCGGCGGTTCGGCCGGAGGGCATCTCGACGGCCGTCGGGCCGGTCGACGG
>VGAV01000014.1 GCA_016870695.1 Actinomycetota bacterium
ATCCGCCCGCGCCGTCGGGGGCCGCGTCGGTGTCGCTGCCGAAGAGGACGAGGTCGTTCCCGGCCTCGCTGATCCCGAAGGCGAACACCTCGCCGCGAGCGGCGCCCTCCTGCACGAAGGCGAGGTCGTCGATGCCGCGGTCCCGCAGCACCTTCGCCACGCCGGTCCACACGAGGTGCATGTTCACGGCGAGGGCGGTGGCCGGCGCGGCCCCCGCCAGCCGCTGCTGCAGCTGCGCCGCCTCGGCGAGGGTCAGGCCGGCGCCGCCGCGGTCCGCGGGCACCAGGATGCCGAGGTATCCCGCCGCCCGCAGGTCGTCGAGGTCGTCGGTGGGGAAGTTGTTCTCGCGGTCATGCACCGCGGCGCGCTCCCGGATGCGCGCGATGAGCTCGTCGGGCAGGAACTGCGCGGGATCGAACGGAGCGGTCATGGCATCCATTCTGTCCGCGGCCGCGGACATCGGGGCCGCGCGCTCCGGTGGGTCCGGAAGTGTCGGGACGACGGTGCGGGCCGGGTCGGCCGGGGGAGGGATGCCGTGGAATCGGACGAGTGCGCCGGAATCGGAGCGTCTACCGTGTGGCATCCGATTCCGCGGCCCCGGTCCGATTCCGCGATGCGCGTTCCGGGCCGGGTCGGCCGGGGGAGGGATGCCGGGACGGGCAGGGTCAGCGCAGGGCGTCGCGCAGCGCGGCGACGGTCTCGTCCGGCTTGTCGCGGTGCGGCGAGTGGCCGGCGCCCGCGACGACCGACATCGAGACGAGAGGGTTCCGCAGCACCTCCTCGGCGAGGGCGCCGGTGAAGATCGAATGCACCGCCGGGTCGGCGCCGATCACGTGCGTCGGCACGGTCAGCGCCGCGGCCGCCGCGCGCGCGTCCCACTCGGGGTTCTGGTCGGTGGTCTGCTCCACCGCCCACCGGCTCGCCCGCAGCGTCGCGCGGGTCTTGAGCTCGATGTCGAGGGGATGCCAGTGCGGGTGGGCCGCGCGGACCGCCTCCTGCCGCGGGTCGTCGAACGCCTGCTCCAGTCCGACGCGGACGATGTCGCGGTCGCGCGCACCGATGTGAATCGCGGGGTCGACGAGGACGAGGCGTCGCGTCCACGTGGGGTCCGCGGCGGCGGCCAGGGTCGCGGCCGCGCCGCCGAGCGAGTGCCCGAGGACCGCGTCCCAGCCCACCCCGCGGTCGGGCCGCGTGGCGGCGAGGTCGGCGCCATAGGCGGCGAGCGTGTAGTCGAGCGCCCGCGGCGCGTCGCCGTGCCCGCGCAGGTCGACGGCCACCGCGTGCCAGCCGGCGTCGGCCAGGGCGGTGCCGAAACGCCACATGAGGGCGCCGTCCGAGCCGAGGCCGTGAGCGAGGAGGATCTGCGGGCCGTCGGCGTCGCCCCAGCTGAGGCGGGGCAGGGTCACGGGAGCGGGCATCCCCTCATGCTAGATCCGCCGCCGGGCGCCGCTGGTCCCCGCCGTCTCGCCGAGAAACGCGCGCTGCACCGAGGAACGCCGGGTGACGGCGTTTCTCGGTGCAGACCGCGTTCCTCGAACGAGGGGGCGCCCCGCGGCGGCCCGCTGCCGACGAACCGCCGCGAGAATGGCTGCATGATCTCGACCGAGATGGCCCTGGCCCTGCGCGCGGCCGGACTGGTGTGGCATCCACGCTCCGGCGACCGGTTCCAGCTCGACGAGCCCGAGTTCGACGCCGACGTCTTCACCGTCAGCGAGATGACCGTCGAGCCGCGCGACTACCCGACGGGCCGCATCCTCGCGTTCAACGGGACGACCGAGTGGGCGCTGGACTCCGTCGCGACCGAGGACGCGCTGTGGCTGCCGTCCGAGGCGCAGCTCCGCGAGCTGCTGCGCACGTCGTTCCGTGCGCTGCGCCGCCTCGCCGACACGCACGAGGTCGAGATCGCCCTCGGGGGAGCGACCCTCGTGTTCGAGCACCCGGAGCCCGCGGACGCCTACGCCCTGGCCGTGCTCGAGCTGCTCCGACGCATCCAGTGATTGGATGCCGCCCGGCGGCGGTCCCGCCTCGCGGTCGCTGCCGCGTCAGGTGATGGTGTGCACCGGCTCCGTGTCCGGGATGGGGCTGGCGTCGCGGTGGCGGAGGTCGGGGAACCCGCGGACGAAGACGGCCGACACGACCAGTCCGGCCGCGGCGAACGCGGCCCCGGCGATGTAGGCGCCCTGCGGGCCGATGCCGTCGATGAGCAGGCCCGCGATGGCCGAGCCGGCGGCCGCGCCGATCAGCTGGCCGGTGCCGATCCAGCCGTAGGCCTCGGCCGTCTCGCTGAAGCGGACGCTCGCGGAGGTCATCGCGAACATCACCGCGAGCGCGGGGGCGATGCCGGCGCCCGCGACGAGGAGGGTCGCGCCGAGCCACCAGGCGTTCAGCGACACGATCGTCAGGGACAGGCCGAGGGCGACGATCGCGAACCGGCGGGCCATCGCCCACGGACCGATCGGGATGTGGCCGAAGGACAGGCCGCCGGCGAGGCTGCCGACCGCGAACACCGCGAGGATGAGGCCCGCCTCCAGGCCGCCGTGGTCGAACGTCGCGACGACGCCGGCCTCGACCGCCGCGCACGCGCCGATGAGGAGGAAGCCGGTCGCGGTGGCCAGGACGACGGGCGGCTTGGCCAGCACGGTGCCGAGCGCACGACGGCTGCGGGGGATGCGGACGCGGCCGACCTCGGGGCTGAGGATGAACCACGCGCCGCCGCCGAGGAGGATCGCCACGACCAGCAGCAGTCCGGGGACGGTGCCCACCTGCGTGGCCACGAGGGTGATGAGCACCGGGGCGAGGACCCAGATGATCTCCTGCAGGGAGGCGTCCAGGGAGTAGAGGGGGGTGAGCTGCTTCGAGTTGACCATCTTGGGGTAGATGGTGCGGACCGCGGACTGGATCGGCGGCGTCGACAGCCCGGCCAACAGCCCGAGCGCCATGTAGAGGGGGAGGGCCATCTCGATGAGGGCGAGCGTCGCGATCGCGGCGGCGCACACGAGCAGCGTCGTGGTGAGCACGCGCCGCATGCCCCACACGCCCATCCAGCGGCTGGTGACGGGACCCGCGATGGCCTGCCCGATGCTCGTCGCCGCGAGGACCAGGCCAGCCGCGCCGTAGGAGCCGGTGACGTGCTCGATGTGCAGCAGCACCGCGAGGCTCGTCATGCCGTTGGGGAACCGCGCCGTCAACTGCGCGGCGATGATGCGCCCCACCCCGGGGGTGCGGAGGAGTTCGCGGTAGCCGGCCACCTGGCAACGGTACAGCCCGCCGCCGACACGCGTGGGTGGGTCCGGGTGTCGAGATCCCGCGATCCCGCCGAGATCACACGCTCCGGTCGACCGGAGCGCGCGATCTCGCGCCGAACGTGCGATCTCGGCGACGCGCCGACGGCCGACGCGCCGACGGCCGACGCGCCGACGCGCCGACGGCCGTCGCGACACGCCGACGACACGCCGGCGCGCCGTTTCCACACCCTGTGCGATGTCGGAGCCCCCTCGTACCGTGCGACCTGTGGACGGAGGCGCCACCAGGGGTCGGGAACCGCGGAAACGCGGGCCTTCCGACGGCCGGGAAGGGAGGTCGAGCTGTGGATGAAATCGTGGACAACCTGTGTTGTACATGGGGATGGTCGCGCGAAAACCACACTCGTGTAACTACTACCCCTTGTGGTGCCATCGGATGTCCGCACCCATATGTAGTATTGAGGTCCCGGCGGGCCGAGCCCACCGGACGACAGGATTCCCAGGGGAGAGAGAACCGAAATGGCGATCACGGTCTACACCAAGCCCTCGTGCGTGCAGTGCACGGCGACGTACCGCGCACTGGACTCGAAGGGCATCGAGTACGAGGTCCTCGACCTCTCCGAGGACCCCGCTGCGCTCGAGCAGGTCAAGTCCCTCGGCTACCTGCAGGCCCCCGTCGTCATCACCGACGAGGACCACTGGTCGGGCTTCCGTCCCGACAAGATCGACGAGCTGGCCTCGCGTCTGGCCTGACTCCCGGACGGCTCGGAGGGCGTCCCCGTGAGCATCGATCTCCAGAACGCCCCCGGCGGCGTCGCGATGTCCGACACCACGTCTCCGCTCCTCGTCTTCTTCTCGAGCGTGTCCGGCAACACGGCGCGTTTCATCGAGAAGCTGGGGAAGCGGGCGGTGCGCATCCCGCTCCTGCCCTCCGAGCCCGCCCTGGTCGTCGACGAGCCCTTCGTCCTCGTCACTCCGACGTACGGAGGGGGAGAGGGGCGCGGCGTCGAGAAGGGCGCGGTGCCCAAGCAGGTCATCCGCTTCCTCAACGAGGAGCGGAACCGACGCAACATCCGCGGGGTCATCTCCGCGGGCAACACGAACTTCGGCGATTCCTTCTGTCTCGCCGGCGACATCATCAGCCGCAAGTGCTCCGTGCCGCACTTGTACCGGCTGGAAGTTTTCGGCACGCCAGACGACGTCGAGCGCGTCACCGAGGGATTGGAACGATGGTGGAAGTTGAGCTGAGCGACGTGGACTTCAAGACCGAGGCGCGATTCGAGGGCATGGACTACCACGCCCTCAACGCGATGCTGAACCTGTACGACGCGGACGGCCGTATCCAGTTCGACGCGGACAAGCGCGCTGCCCGGGAGTACTTCCTGCAGCACGTCAACCAGAACACCGTCTTCTTCCACTCGCTGAAGGAGCGTCTCGACTACCTCGTCGAGAAGGAGTACTACGAGCCGACGGTGCTCGCGAAGTACTCGATGGAGTTCATCCAGGAGCTGAACGACCGCGCCTACGGCAAGAAGTTCCGCTTCGAGACCTTCCTCGGCGCGTTCAAGTACTACACGAGCTACACGCTCAAGACCTTCGACGGCAAGCGCTACCTCGAGCGCTTCGAGGACCGCGTCGTCATGACCGCGCTCGCCCTGGCCGACGGCGACCAGCGCCTCGCGGTGCAGCTGGTCGACGAGATCATCTCAGGACGCTTCCAGCCCGCCACCCCCACCTTCCTCAACGCCGGCAAGGCGCAGCGCGGCGAGCTCGTGTCGTGCTTCCTCCTGCGCATCGAGGACAACATGGAGTCGATCGCCCGCGGCATCAACTCGGCTCTGCAGCTGTCCAAGCGCGGCGGCGGCGTCGCCCTGCTGCTGTCGAACATCCGCGAGGCCGGTGCGCCGATCAAGCAGATCGAGAACCAGTCCAGCGGCATCATCCCCGTGATGAAGCTCCTCGAAGACAGCTTCAGCTACGCCAACCAGCTCGGCGCGCGCCAGGGCGCGGGTGCGGTGTACCTCAACGCGCACCACCCCGACATCCTCCGCTTCCTCGATACCAAGCGCGAGAACGCGGACGAGAAGATCCGCATCAAGACGCTCTCGCTCGGTGTGGTCGTGCCCGACATCACCTTCGAGCTGGCCAAGAACGGCGAGGACATGTACCTCTTCTCGCCCTACGACGTCGAGCGCGTCTACGGCGTGCCGTTCGGCGACATCTCCGTCACGGAGAAGTACCGCGAGATGGTCGACGACCCGCGCATCAAGAAGACCAAGATCAACGCGCGCGAGTTCTTCCAAACGCTCGCCGAGATCCAGTTCGAGTCGGGCTACCCGTACATCATGTTCGAGGACACGGTGAACAAGGCCAACCCGATCAAGGGCCGGATCAACATGTCGAACCTGTGCTCGGAGATCCTCCAGGTCAACACCCCGACGACCTACAACGAGGACCTCTCGTACTCGGGCATCGGCAAGGACATCTCCTGCAACCTCGGGTCGATGAACATCGCGCTGGCGATGGACGGCCGCGACCTCGGCCAGACCGTCGAGACGGCCATCCGCGCCCTCACCGCGGTCAGCGACCAGAGCCACATCGCCTCGGTCCGCTCGATCGAGGACGGCAACGACCGCTCGCACGCGATCGGCCTGGGTCAGATGAACCTTCACGGCTACCTCGCCCGCGAGCACGTGCACTACGGGTCCGAAGAGGGCATCGACTTCACGAACATCTACTTCTACACGGTGCTGTTCCACGCGCTGCGGGCCTCCAACCGCATCGCCATTGAGCGCGGCACGTCCTTCGACGGCTTCGCGGACTCCACCTACGCGTCGGGGGCGTTCTTCGACAAGTACCTCGAGCAGGCGTGGGAGCCGCAGACCGCCAAGGTGAAGGAGCTGTTCGCCGGCATCCAGGTCCCCACCCAGGACGACTGGCGCGAGCTCAAGGCGTCCATCCAGCAGCACGGCATCTACAACCAGAACCTGCAGGCGGTGCCGCCCACCGGCTCGATCTCGTACATCAACAACTCGACGAGCTCGATCCACCCGATCGCGTCGAAGATCGAGATCCGCAAGGAAGGCAAGCTCGGTCGCGTCTACTACCCGGCGCCGTTCATGACGAACGAGAACCTGGAGTACTACCAGGACGCGTACGAGATCGGCTACGAGAAGGTCATCGACACGTACGCCGCCGCCACCCAGCACGTGGACCAGGGCCTGTCGCTGACGCTGTTCTTCAAGGACACCGTCACCACCCGCGACATCAACAAGGCGCAGATCTACGCCTGGCGCAAGGGCATCAAGACCATCTACTACATCCGTCTGCGTCAGCTGGCGCTCGAGGGCACCGACATGACCGAGTGCGTCTCGTGCATGCTCTGACCCGCTGATCCCGACTTTCGATAGAGGACACCATGGCTGAGAAGCTGCAGCTCCTGAACCACGTGCAGGCGATCAACTGGAACCGCATCCAGGACGACAAGGACCTCGAGGTCTGGAACCGTCTCGTCAACAACTTCTGGCTCCCCGAGAAGGTGCCGCTGTCCAACGACATCCAGTCGTGGAACACGCTCACCCCCGACGAGCAGACGCTGACCATGCGCGTGTTCACGGGTCTCACCCTGCTCGACACGATCCAGGGCACCGTCGGCGCCGTCTCGCTGATCCCGGATGCGCTCACCCCGCACGAGGAGGCCGTCTACACGAACATCGCGTTCATGGAGTCGGTGCATGCGAAGAGCTACTCGTCGATCTTCTCGACGCTGTGCTCGACGAAGGAGATCGACGAGGCGTTCCGCTGGTCCACCGAGAACGAGTTCCTTCAGAAGAAGGCGCGCATCGTCATGGACTACTACCGCGGCGACGACCCGCTCAAGCGCAAGGTCGCCTCGACGCTGCTCGAGTCGTTCCTCTTCTACTCGGGCTTCTACCTGCCGATGCACTGGTCGAGCCGCGCCAAGCTCACCAACACGGCCGACCTCATCCGCCTCATCATCCGCGACGAGGCCGTGCACGGGTACTACATCGGCTACAAGTTCCAGCGCGGTCTGGAGCAGGTCGACGAGGCCCGCCGCCAGGATCTGAAGGACTACACCTTCTCGCTGCTGTACGAGCTCTACGACAACGAGGTGCACTACACCCAGAGCCTGTACGACTCGGTCGGCCTGAGCGAGGACGTCAAGAAGTTCCTCCACTACAACGCCAACAAGGCGCTGATGAACCTCGGCTACGAGGCGATGTTCCCATCGTCGGTCACCGACGTGAACCCGGCGATCCTGTCGGCCCTGTCGCCGAACGCCGACGAGAACCATGACTTCTTCAGCGGGTCGGGCTCGTCGTACGTCATCGGCAAGGCCGAGGCCACGGAGGACGAGGACTGGGACTTCTGAGAGTCCGGATCTGTGCGCGTGAACGGGGAGGGGGCGGCCTGGTAGCAGCGACGTGAGAGCGATCGGCGCGTGGCGCTCGTTCGATGCTGCCCATGTCTTGCCCACATTCACCATGGAGGGTCCCCACGGCGACGTGGGGGCCCTCCTTCTCGTCGCCCCGGCACGCGGTCGGGAGGCTGCACGGGAGCGGTGATGCGGGCTCTCCCTCCCACCCGGGCGACAGAGAGTACGGTAGAGGCGGCGAAAGACCCGTGAGCGTCGCCGCCGACGACTATGACGACCTCAGCCTCCCTGTCCTCCCTCCATCACCGAGGGCCGGTGCTCGTCGTCGGAAACGGTCGCATGGGACGCGCTCTCGTGGCGGCCCTCGGCGACGCCGGAGTATCGATCCTCGGGCCCGCGGGTCGCGGCGCGACGGGAGCGGAGGCCGGGATCGTGCTCCTGGCGGTCCCGGATGCCGCAATCGCCGACGCGGCGCGCGCCATCGCCCCGGGGCGGTTCGTGGGGCACCTGTCCGGGGCGTCCGACCTGACCGTCCTGCACGATCAGGTGGCATTCAGCATCCATCCGCTCATGACGGTGACGGATGCCGGAGGGTCGTTCTCCGGCGTGACGGCCGCGATCGCGGGCCTGACTCCCGACGCGGTGGAGGTCGCCGATGCTCTCGCCGACGTCCTGGGAATGAGGGGCACGTCCGTCCGAGACGAGAACCGCGCGGCCTACCACGCCGCCGCCTCGGTAGCGGCGAACTTCCTCGTGACGCTCGAAGGGATGGCGGAGGACCTCGCGACGACGGCCGGCCTCGATCGCGCCGCCCTGGTCCCGCTCGTCCGAGCGGCCGTGGAGAACTGGGCCGAGCACGGCGCCGGTGCGGCACTGACCGGCCCCGTCTCGCGCGGTGACGATGCGACGATCACGCGACAGCGCGACGCCGTCCTCCAGCGCCTCCCCGATCGGATCGCGCTCTTCGATGCGCTGGTCGACGCGACGCGAGACCTCGCCGCCGCGCGAGCGGCCGAAAGGACCACGACATGACCGCCCGCATCGTGCGCACCGTCGACGAGCTGCGCGCCGCCCTCGCCCCGCTGCGGTCGGGCGCCATCGGCTTCGTCCCCACCATGGGCGCCCTGCACGAGGGGCACCTCTCGCTGGTACGCGCCGCGCGGTCCGAGAACGACACGGTGGTGCTCTCCATCTTCGTGAACCCGACGCAGTTCACCCAGGCCGCCGACCTCGAGACCTACCCGCGCACCGAGGAGGCCGACGTCGCCCTGGCCGGCACCGCCGGCGCCGACATCGTGTTCGCCCCGTCCTCCGCCGAGATGTACCCGTCGGGCTTCGCCACGACGGTGTCGGTCGACGCGGCGATCACCGAGACGCTCGAGGGAGCCGTGCGCGGACGCGCCCACTTCGACGGAGTCGCCACCGTCGTCGCCAAGCTGCTGCTCGCGGTGCTGCCCGACGATGCCTACTTCGGTGCCAAGGACGCCCAGCAGGTCGTCGTCGTTCGGCGGATGGTCGCCGATCTCGGCATCCCTGTCCGCATCGTCCAATGCCCCACCTCGCGCGATGCGGACGGTCTCGCCCTCTCGAGCCGCAACACCCGCCTCACCCCCGACGAGCGCGCCGTCGCGACCGCCGTGCCCCGGTCGCTGCGTGCCGCGCAAGATGCCTTCGCCTCCGGCACCCGCGAGGCTTCCGCGCTCACGGACGCCGTGCGTGACGAACTCTCCGCCGCGGGGCTCGTCCCCGAGTACGCCGAGGTCGTCGATCCCCGCGGCCTGGAACCCGTCGCATCGGTCGTGCGATCGGCCCTGCTGGCGATCGCCGTACCCGTCGGGGCGGTCCGGCTAATCGACAACGTCGTGCTTGTTCCCGGAGAAGACGACCGCATCCCGCTGCCCGCGATCGAGATGAGCCACCGATGACGACGTCGAAGGTGACACTGCGCCGGCTGCGCGAGCTCGCCGACGCGGGAACCCCGCTCGTGATGGTCACCGCCTACGACTTCGTCTCGGGCCGGGTGGCGGAGCGCGCCGGGGCCGACCTGGTTCTGGTGGGCGACTCGGGAGCTCAGGTCGTTCTGGGCTATCCCGATACCACCTCGATCACCCTCGATGAGATGCTCACCCTTGCCAAGGCTGTTCGCCGCGCGGTGAGGACGCCGTTCCTCGTGTGCGACCTGCCGTTCGGCTCGACCGAGCTGAGCGACGAGCAGGCGATCGCGACGTCCGTGCGCTTCGTGCACGAAGCCGGCACCGACGCCGTCAAGATCGAGGGCGCCACCCCGGCGCGCCTCTCCCGGCTGCGGGCCATCGTGGAGGCGGGCATCCCGGTGATGGGTCACGTGGGCCTCACCCCGCAGACCGCGACGGCGCTCGGCGGTCTGCGCGCCCAGGGCCGCACGGCTGACGACGCGGTGCGCGTTGCTCGCCACGCTCTCGCCGTGCAGGATGCCGGGGCCTTCGCCATCGTGATCGAAGCCGTGCCCGCCGCCGTCGTCGCCGAGATCCGTCGCGCGCTGCGCGTCCCCGTGATCGGCATCGGCGCCGGCGACGCAGAGGGACAGGTGCTCGTGCAGCACGATCTGCTCGGCATCACCGAGGGCCGCTCCCCGGTGTTCGTCAAGCGCTATGCCGCGGTCGGCGAGGCGATGGTCGCCGGCGTCGAGGCCTTCGCGAGCGATGTGCGCGCGAGAACGTTCCCCGGTCGTGAACACGTGTACCCCGCGGCCGACGAGGTCGCAGCGGCCGTGCGTTCGTTCATCGACGCACGCTGAACGGTCACGGCTCGACGAGTTCCCTCGTGGAGTCCGAGCATGGCCGCGTGTGTCTCGCCGAGGCCTCCTGCGGTCGGCCCCACGGCGACTGAGCCGTCCCAGCCGCGACCGCCCCCGGCGGCGCCCGGGCCCGGACCGCACGAAGCCGGTTGGCCGGGGCGCCGCACCCGGCTCGGCCGCAGGGCCGCGACGTGTCAGCTCGTGGCGAGAGGGCGTGTCGACCCGCCGGCGCCCCGTATCGCGGCGGTCACGAGCCGCTCCACGTCCAGGTCGTCGAGGGGCACCTTGAGGACGAGCAGCCGGTGGTAGCAGGCGCCCCAGAGCTGATCGATCATGATGTCGACGTCGGCGTCCGCCGGGAGCTCGCCCTGGCGCTGCGCCGAGCGGAGACGACGGCGCGCCAGCTCCCGACGGGGGAGGCCGTAGACGCGCGACCAGGTCTCCCCGAGATCCCGGTCGGTCTGCGCTGCACCGATCAGCTCCGACACCGGCCCGGCGGCGCCGCCGTGCGTGAGCAGTCCGAGGAAGGCCGTCATCTGCGCGACCAGGTCCGCGTGGAGGTCTCCGGTGTCGGGGAAGCTCAGCAGCGTCTCGCTCTCGCGGTAGTAGGCCTCGGCGGCCAGGGCGGCCGGAGACGGCCACCACTTGTAGAGCGTCGTCTTGCTCGCTCCGGCCGCGTGGGCGATCCGCTCGAACGTGACCGCCCGCATGCCCTCGGCGATGAGCAGTCGGGCGGCAGCGGCGAGCACCTCCGCACGGACCTCCTCCGCCGGACGACGGCCGCGTCCGCGCCGGAGTGCCGGTGTCGCGCCCATCGCGCCTCCTCTTGTGGACGGTGCGTTCATTTGCGATGCTACCGTCATTTGTGAACAAGTTGTTCATATTCTACCGGAGGAGATCATCATGAGCAGCAGCGCGGATCGTGTCGCCATCGTCACCGGCGGCTCCGGCGGCATCGGGCGCGCGAGCGCCGAACGTCTCGCCGCGGACGGCATGGCGGTCGTCGTCCACTACGCCGGCAACAAGGACCGGGCCGACGAGACGGTCGCCCGGATCACGGATGCCGGCGGTCGCGCCGTCGCCGTCGGAGCGGACATCGCCGACGAGGCGCAGATGGCGGTGGTCTTCGACACGGCGGAGGAGCGGTTCGGCGGGGTGGACGTGCTCGTGCACACGGCGGGCATCATGCTGCTGTCGCCGCTCGTCGACCTGGACCTCGAGACCTTCGACCGCGTGCAGCGGACCAACGTGCGCGGGACGTTCGTCGCCGACCAGCTCGCTGCGCGGCGGGTGCGCTCCGGTGGAGCGATCATCAACTTCTCGACCTCGGTGACGCGGCTGCAGATCCCCGGGTACGGCGCCTACGCCGCGTCCAAGGGCGCCGTGGAGGCGTTGACGCTCATCCTCGCCCGCGAGCTCCGCGGGCGCGACGTGACGGTCAACGCCGTCTCGCCCGGCCCCACGGCGACCCCGCTGTTCTTCGAGGGCAAGAGCCCGGAGCAGATCGAGGGGATCGCGGCATCCACTCCGATGGGTCGACTCGGCACCCCCGCCGACATCGCCGAGACGGTGTCGTTCCTCGCCGGGCCCGCGCGCTGGGTCAACGGCCAGGTGCTCTACGTCAACGGGGGCGCCGCCTGACGCCGGCCCCGGCGGACCGCGCCGCGCGGGGGATCCTCAGCGCGGATCGCGTCCCAGGACCTCGGCGAGCACGTGGCGGGCGAAATCCGCCTCGCCAGGGGTCACGTTGGTCAGCATGATGAGTCCCTTCCACAACGTCCATCCTGCGCCGCGCGCCCAGGTCGCATCGTCGAACCCGACGGTGCGGCGGAACGTCGCCCGGGCGTGTCCGCGGAACCTCGTCCACAGGATCACCGTGTCGCACGCCGGGTCGCCGACGGCGGAGCAGCCGAAGTCGATGACGGCCGTGAGACGGTGGTCGTCGTCGACGAGCAGGTTGCCGATGGCGACGTCGCCGTGGACCCAGACCGGCGGTCCCGTGAACGTCGCGTCGACCGCCTCCCGCCAGATCCCGCCAGCACGGTCGCGGTCCGATCGGTCGAGAAGAGCCAGTCGGGGCAACACCTGATCCTCCCACTGCGCGACGTTGCCCCCGCGGAACGCGCTGTGCAGCCCGGGGGGCGGACCGCCGTCGTCGTCCACCCGGTGCAGAGCGGCGAGGAACGACGCCAGCCCGTCGGCCAGGGCCACGTCGTCGGCCATCCGAGCGGCATCCGGCCGATGCCCGTCGATCCACTCGTAGACCGACCACGGTGCCGGGAAGAGGGCGGTCGCGCGACCGCGGCCCGCGACGACGGGGATCCGCAGGGGGAGCAGGGGAGCGAGCAGCGGCAGCCACCGCTGCTCCTTCTCGACCTGGGGGACGTAATCCGCGTCGGCGGGAAGACGCACGAGGTGGTCCCGGCCGAGACGGAACGTGCGGTGGTCGTTCCCGGACTCGGGCACGGCCACCACGGGGTCCCCGCCCCACCGCGGGAACTCGGCGCGCACGAGTGCCGTGACGAGCGTCGGGTCGATGGCATCCCGTGGGGGGAAGGTCGCGCTCATCGCGCCAGGCTAGCCCGCGCCCGTCTTCGCAACGTCATCACCGCGTTCTGAGCGGGGACCAGGACGGCCCCCGAGCCTGAGCTCCGGGGCCGTCGGGCGTCCGGCGCTCTCAGGCGCCCGGGGCTCCGCCCCCGGGACCGCCGGCCATGCCGCTGGCCGCCTGCTGCTCGACGCTGTCGGCGTAGTCGTTGGACGGGTCCCGGTAGATGGTGTGGACGTGCCCCCAGCCGGAGGTGGTGACGCCGGACACGTCGGCCCCGGCCGAGCCCTGCTGGGCCTGGAAGGCGATGTACACGTTCGGCCCCGAGATGGAGAAGTTGATGCCGTCGCCCGTGGTCATGTCGTACACCGTCTCGCCGGACCACGCGATCACCGTCTCGTCCAGCGTGGCCTCGATCTTCGCCAGGGCGTCGGCGGTGGTCTGCTCGTCGGCCATTCCCGCCCAGTCGGCGATGAGCTCCAGCAACAGCTGCTTCTGCTCGTCGGTGAGGTCCGCGCCGGTCAGGCCCGCGCCGGTCTCGAAGTCGCACGTGTCGCCCGGCGCGCACATCGACACGTCGCCCGAGGTGAGGGTCGCCTGCTGCTCGGCGGTGAGGCTGTCGAAGAACGCGAAGGCGTCGGTGTAGATGCCCTCGAACGGCTGCACCTCCGTGCCGGAGTCGTCGGTGAAGTCCGCTGGCTGGACGCCGAGGTGGGTGGGCGCGAAGGTGATGGCATCCGTCGACCCGTCCAGAGTGGCGTTGATGCCGAGGTGGTGTCCGCCGAACTGGACCTCCCAGGCCGACGTGTCGGAGGGGTCGCCGAAGAAGGCGATGTAGTACTGACCCAGCACGTCCGCGTCCGTGGAGCTGGAGTACTCCGACAGGTAGGCGTCACCGGCCATGATGTCGCTGACGGTCTGGTACGCCTCGTCGCTCAGCAGTTCCTGGAGGACGGTGAGGGCGGCGGACTTCTGCTCGTCCGTCAGGTCCGCGAGGTTCAGGCCCGCGCGCTCGACGAAGGTGATGGGGAAGTTCGACCACGAGGTGGTCTTCGTTTCGTCGTCGTAGTCGTAGAGGACGGCCTCGCGCTGCTCGTCGCTGAGGGTCGCGAGGAACGCCTCTGCCGCGGCGGCGGTGTCGGTGATGGTCTGCGTCGTCGTCGTGGCCGAGGTGCCCGTGGACGCGGTGGTGCTCGTCGACGCGGACGCGGAGGTCGTCGTCGAGGTCGTGGCGGCCGTCGTCGGCGTGGTGGTGGAGGCGCCCACGGCGCAGCCGGTCAGGGCCACCGACATGAGCACGACGCCGGCGGCGAAGGTCGCGAGGGGTCTGGTCCGGGTCGGACGGGCGACCGGCGCGTCGGGGTCCGTGGAGGAGCGACGAAGGCGGGAGAGCAGGTTCGTGGTGTGCATGCCCAAGATGATGGGAAGGGCTTCCAAACCGGGCCCTCAGCGAACCTTGGACGTTCCTATGAAGGCGGGCGCGAGACTCGCTCACCCCACGACGTCACCGTCGGGGTTGCGGCCGTCGACGCGGACGGCGAGATCCTGTCGTATCGGGGCGACGAGCGGTTCGGATACGCCTCCACCCTCAAGGCGTTCGCCGCCGCGGCTCTCCTCGCCGTGAAGACGCCGGCGGAGCGGGCCGAGACCGTGACCTGGACGCAGGCGGAGGTGGATGCCGCCGGCTACTCGCTCGTGACCTCGATGCGCGTCGGCAACGCTCTCACACGAGACGAGCTGGCCGAGGCCGCGGTCCGCGACAACACCGCGATAAACCTTGTGATGTCGTCGGTCGGCGGGCCGGCGGGGGTCGAGGACTTCCTGCGGGGGATCGGCGACGAGACGGCACGGGTGACGGCGTTCGAGCACGCGCTCTGACGGCAGGGCCGGTAGGTCGAGCCGCGTATGGGAAGGTCGACCCGGGAAGACCCCCGGAGAGAGCGGACACGATGACTCGATTCCTCGCGGGCGGCCGGCTGGCCGTCCTGGTCCTGTCCGCGGCGATCCTCGGCGGCTGCGCCGGCACGGCCGGCACGGGCGGCGCGGACGGCGCCGGCACGGACAGCGTGGACGGCGCCGGCACGGACGGTGCCGGCACGGGCGGCGCGGACGGCGCCGGCACGGACGCCGTCGTCGCGCCGCCGCCCGGGAGCGGCTTCGACTATCAGCTCGGGGGACCCTACGACCCGCCGGAGGGGGCGACCGTCGTCGTCCGCGATCGGACTGCCCCGCCCGCCGGCGCGGGCTACGACGTCTGCTACGTGAACGGCTTCCAGACGCAGCCCGACGCGTCCGCGGCGTTCGCCCGCGATCATCCCGACCTGCTCATCCAGGTCGACGGGGAGCCGCTGGTCGATCCGGGATGGCCGGACGAGTACCTGTTCGACACCTCCACGGCGGAGAACCGCCGTCGGCTGGCGGCGGTCGTCGGTCCGTGGATCAAGGGATGCCGGGAGTCCGGCTACGACGGGGTGGAGATCGACAACCTCGACGCATTCCTCCGCTCGGAGGGGGCGACGACGGCATCCGACAATCTCGCGCTCGCGGAGGAGTACGCGCGCATCGCGCACGACGCCGGACTCGCCATCGCACAGAAGAACACACCGGACCTGTCCGCCGAGCTCCGTGCGGCCGGCTACGACTTCGCGGTGGCGGAGTCGTGTCGGGAGTTCGACGAGTGCGCCGCCTACACCGCGGAGTACGGCACCGTGCTCGACATCGAATACACCGACGAGCTCGGGGCCGACGGGTTCGACGACTCCTGCGCCGACCCCGACCGGCCGTCGTCGATGATCCTCCGCGACCCCGAGCTCGTCACGCCCGAGGACCCCGCGTACCGCTACGCGTCCTGCGGTCGATAGGCGGGACGCGCGGGGAGGAACAGGAAGCCCCTGCCGAAGGGGCCGCCGAGGGGTCGTCCCGCGCGGTCTGCCGACGCCGCGGAGCGTGCCGTCGCGGTCGGGTCAGTGCCGTCGGCGCAGGGCCGCCGACGCGACCGCGACGACGGTGCCCACCGCGACGCCGATGACGGTCTCGAGCACGCGGTCGCGCAGCAGCAGCTCCGGGGGTGTCGGGGACGCGAGCGACACCATGAGCAGCGCGAGCGGCGTGATGAAGACCATCGCGATGCCGTAGTTGCGCCCGACGAACAGCTCCGCCCCGGCCTGCAGGGCGACGGCGATGAGGATGACCGCCCACGCCGGCAGGTGGAGCGCGAGCAGGCCGGCCGCGACGAGGACGCCCAGCAGCGTGCCCGCCAGTCGTTGCGCGCCGCGGATCAGCCGCGCCGTGACGTGCGCACCGCCGACCGCGGCGACCGCGCCCACCACGGCCCAGTACCAATGGGTGCCGACCAGGAGCAGCCCGGCGACCCCCGCCAGGAGCGCGGCCACGCCGACGGTCGCCGTCATCTCCCAGGCCACGGGCCCGATCGCCAGGCGCGGCTTGGACCGCGGAGAGCGCAGGCCGCGGCGGGCCAGCGCGAAGACGACGGTGACGAGGAGGCACCACGCGACGCTCGCCGCGCCGACGACGAGCACCTCGCCGAGCGAGAGCGGGGTCGCGGGGAAGCTGGCGCACGCCCCGACGGCGAACACCGCGAACAGTGCGCCCGGAGGATGCCACTGCGCACGGTACGCGAAGAGCGTCACGGCCGCCGCGACGACGGCGATCACCGCGATCGCGAGGAGGGGCGGCGTCGACACGAGGGAGAGGGTCGTCCCGATGAGCATGCACGCGAGGAGCACGGCACCGGCGGTCGTCTGCATCCCGAGCCGGACGCGGGCGGGGTCCTGCCGACCGTACAGCGCGGCGAAGGCGCCGAAGCTGGCGTAGACGCTCAGGTCGAGGCGATCGACGAGGAGCAGGATCAGCAGCGGGACGGCGACGCTGACCGCCGCGCGCAGCGCGACGCGGTGATCGCCCTGGTGCGGACCGATGCGGAGGACCCCGGTCCAGACTCGACCCCGGGATGCTGCTGCCACCCCTCCACCCTACGCCGGTGCCCGCGCCGGCCCGTCGGCCGTGGTCGCCCCCGCGTTCCCCGACGCCGTGAGGTGGCGCATATGCACGCTCCCGGCGGTCTCGGGCGTACATCTGAGGCAAGTCATCGGAGTCTGTGCCCCGATGCCGTGAGTTGGCGCAGATGTACGGGCGCGGCGGCTTTGGGCGTACATCTGGGGCAAGTCAGCGCCGTAGTGAGGGGCGGGGGGGGGGGGCTGCGGCGGGGACGTCGGGCGGCG
>VGAV01000015.1 GCA_016870695.1 Actinomycetota bacterium
GTAATAGGCGACAGGGATAATGACACTCTTGGCAGACAGAGTTGTGTCCGACAGGCCGAAGTCGCTGAGCAGGCCCACTGCGAGCTTCAGGGAGTCGCCGATCGCGTCCCACTCGCGATCGAGCACCGCCATGTTCTCCGTGTTGAAATTCTTCACCTTGAACGCGATGTCGCTGATTCCCGCGAGCATCAGGCCTGCCTTGAGCACGACGTCCTGCGAGAAGCTGAACCCGGCTCCGGTCGAGTTGAGGGCATCGACCAGCCCGTGGATTGCGTCGCGCGCGTCGCGCTCCTTCCACTGCGCTGTTGCGATCGACAGCAGGAGGTCGCTGTACGAGAGTGTCGTGCCACCGGAGTTCACGCGAATGAAGATGTCGAGTACGCGTTCGACGTCTTGGTCCGTTTCCTCGTACATCTGGAGGCTTTCCTTCGCGTGCACCGCGTCGTAGAGCTCACCCAGGACGCGAATCGCGAATTCGTTGTTCCCCAGCCCCAGTTGTGCAAGCTCCATCATTGGCTGCATGGCGTTCGTGGCATCGAAGATCTTGGTCACGGGGAACCAGTGGTGTGCTTCGTCCCCAGCCGATTCGCGGATCTGTTCGTCCGTGAGTAGGCGGAAGTCATATCTCAGCCCTGCGTCGTTCGGCGCCGCTTCACCAAGCACGTTCAGATACATGCGCCGCGTAGGGTACCCGTGGGCAGTGTTGTGGCGCGCGTACTTCTCCCGAACCGCGTACGAGCCGCGTAGGCCAATGTTCAAGGACGTCAGACGCTGCTGACCGTCGAGGACTGCGGTGACCTGTTTGTCGGGTAGATCGAGGTCCGGGTTGTGGCGCTTATCGAATTGCGAATAGTCCTTCAGGAACCCGTAGAACTTGAACTTCGCGACGGTCTCAGGGTCGATCCTCCACGCGAGGAAGCTCCCAATCGGGTAACCACGGAGAATCGAGTCGAACAGACGCACCACCTGCGACGGCTTCCAGACGTACTCGCGCTGGATGGCGGGCAGTACAAAATCGCTCTTCTGAATATCGCGGAGCGTCGATGCGATCGTCTTGGCAGGCAGATGTCCCATGCCTTGAAGGTATCGTCAGTCCCGACACCCGCCGTCTTGACGAACCGCGACCGGCGGAATTGACCAGTGGGGTGGCACAGCGGGGGTTCGCCGCCGTGTCAACCGATATGTCAAACCCCAGGTCAGAGGCATCCGCGATTGACAGGTCTAATGACACCGGGCAGTCACCTCTGCAGACCCTGACAGCAGCCGAGGAACCGCCGATGTCGCGGTGCCCGAGGCGACAGGCGCCCCTACAAACTGGCCCCCGGCATTCTTAGAACGTGCAGACGGGACAGCCGATAGTATTTATCATGTCAGTTGACTGAAACGAGTTTGGCCTAGCGATTCATGTTCGCGGTACGGGGCCAACCGGTGACTTCGAGTCTCCTGTCCCCCCTTTGAGTAAATAGGGCCGCCGGTCTTTGCCTTGCCAGGCGCACCTGTATAGGCCCGCCTGCGCATTATCCGGCAGCCGGGATGTAAATACGCTGTTCTATGTTGGCCACCAGCACAGCTCACCCGGCTTGCGTAATCCTCTTCGACACGCAGACAAACCTCTCCCGACGCCTAACCGCTCAACCGCTCACACGTCCAGGCTCGCGCCGCAGCCACTGTGACCGTAAGGATAGGTGTATCGCTGGTGTGGCCCTCCCGAGTGCAAGGGGCGCGGATCGAGAGGGCCACACCGAGTATTTCGGATCAGTCGGCGCATTGGGTTGGATTCTGCGCCATCCGGCCAGGTGCCTTCACTCACCAATCATTCTGGCGGAGGCTGCGGCGCCGGTGCGTCTCGGTTCGCGCTACTGAACGCGACATTGCCGGCGAGAGGCTTTGGCAATATGGCAAAGACCACGGGATGTGGTCACGAGCCGGCAGCTCGAGGGCAGGAGCTTCCGCATGGTTTGAAGAGTCCGGTGACAGTCGTGCGCGTGAACGGCCCGCCAGTCGCTGGTGGTAAGAGCGCGTCGGCAACATGGAGACAGTGCACGACGCGAATGTCGCCGACACTAGGGCCGGTCCCCGCACGCGTGGTGGTGCGACTAGGTATGTCACCCGCTCGTTTCCCTAGTGTGACCCGCGATCGGGCTTGTTGCCCGCCCGGTGACGGAACTTGACCGTACATTCGACACTACGTCGGCTCCACCCCTGTGCCGGCTCGCAGACGGATGCGCCCTCCCGCCCTTAGGAGGGGGCATCCGTCTGATCGTCTCTGGCCTCGATGCGTAATGCGTCCCGGCACGATCAATGGAGTTCACCGGGTCGCATCCCTATGAGCCGGGCCCCGTTAAGTCAACAACCAGGCCCACCAGCGCCGAGGCTAGCCCCAGGCCCTCCGCTACCGCAGCCCACAACAAGCGAGTAAGGCTCGCATCCTCTGTGGTGCACCAGCGGTAGAGGATCCAGGCGCCGGCTGCGAACGCCATTACCATTCCAACCATCACTATCGTCCAAGCACTCATGAGAGCTGCCGCGCCGAGTCCGAAAAGTCCGACAACGGCGATCGCCACAGACCACAGGACTCTTCTTAGTTGTTTACGACGCCAAGCGAGCTGCGCCTCAAGGCCCGAAAGACGGGTATTCGCAGAACGAACCTCTTCCCGAGCTGAACGTGCTTCAACTGCCCTTTCTGCCGCAAGAGTTTGCGCCGCGGTGCGTAAGGCTTCGGCCTCGGCAACTGACAGGCTTGCGCTCTCAACCTCCAATTTTGCGAGTCGCTCCTGCCTCTTTATCCGAGCCGACAGGACGTCCGCGGCGATGGCATTCGCGGTCCGTTCCTTGGTGCCGGAGTCGAGAGCAAGGTCCAGGGTCATCTGTGCGTACCGAACATCGGTGTCAGAACCACCGCGCGCAGGTGACAATCGCTCGGCAAGCTCCAACGCAATGTCACTCGGGTATCTTGACGGTAGAAGCCACATGGCCTCTTCAACTAGCTGCGTCGCCGCCGCTTCGGCAAGCGAAACGACGTCCGTTGGCGGCACAGTTATCGAGATGAGTGTGCTCCATTGCGAGACGCTCATGCTGATGGATATTTTGTCTGCCCTGGCTACAGCGCCGTAGGGGCCCGCGAGATGACGGTCCGGCGTGATGATCCATCCGCCGGGCCACCTGTCGCTCGCAGTCTGCCTACGACGTCTCCGCCACACCACGGCCATGGATTCAGCATCACGTTGAACCGCGTTCGATGAGCGGGATAACCCCTCCAGTTCTAGCTCGAGCGCCTCCTTACAGCGATCGACGTTAGCCCTGTCCGCCTCATTGTAATGAGGTCTGACGGTCACACCAAGGTGCCGCAACCTGTCCGGAAGGGCGGTTGCTGCGCCCAGCATCTGGTCCAAGGAGCGGTAAGTTCCGTCCCTCAACACTTCGACAGCGTATGAAGGAAGCTGGCCCGCGGCCAAGCTCGCGAACCATTCTCTCTTGATTCCCCGTTCATGGGCGTCGGTGAAGCTTCGTCGGATGCGAGGTAGCTCTGATTCCAGAAGGCCAGATAGCTCATCAATTGTGTGCTCGGCCACAATCACCTCCCACCCCGCTGCTACCGCCGCGCTAACTGTGAGCTCCACGGTCTTGCTAACCCTCGCAGGGCCAATCAAATCCAAGAGGACCGGGGTATCTATGAGCGCCCGCTGCCCGGCAGGAGACCCCAGCGCATCAAGAACCGGAGCCGAATCGCGCCCCGCGACGTAAGAGTGCAAAACGCAACCAGTTGTGATTAGGGAAACCAGTTCGTCACCGAATGGATCGAGCGGGTCGAGCGCGGCAAGCGCGCACCCCTTAAGAAACTCGAGAACGGTCGGGTCCGATTTCAATCCATCGAATTGAGCAAGAACCGTTGTGCGATCAACTTTTCGAGGCGATAGACGCTTCCCAACGAGATGATCGACATGCCCCAGGTAAGCATCCTGCGAGGTCGTGATGCCGCTAATAAGTGCGTGCACCAAACGCTCAAGCCAGAGTTCTGCCGTCTGCGGTGTGATGGTCACATCAAGGTCGCTCAGGGCTCTGTCCCGTAGGGCGCGGGCCGTTCGCCCCCGCAACTTTTCGACCCATCCCTCCTGCCGTTGCACGTCTTCAACGCCGCGGGGTGTGAGTTGCCAGAGTTCAACATCATCGAGCGCGACGACAGGCCGCAGCAGGCCCAACTCTTGCCCCATAGACAATGTGGCTTTCACGTCCCCAAGGTCAACCATTGCTCCCGGCCATACGCGATGAACGATGCCTCTGAGCTCATCCGGCGACTTGTCTCCGTCACGTAACGAGTGCGTCAACGCGGCCAAGATGAGATCAGGCTTGGTGGCGGAGCGAGAGGTCTGAACGAGGCTGTGCACCGCGCCCATAAAGGCGTACCCGTGCTCCAGCAGCGTGTCATCTTGGGAGGCGAAATTTCCTGTCAGAACATCCGGGGTCACTGCTATCCCATCGCTTACCGAGCTTCTCAGCGTACCGCCCCACTTGCCCTGACACGTATAACCTCGACCAGAACGATCGACAACGTCGCACGAGCATGCCGTAGGGGTCACCGAGTCGGGGGGGCGCTCCGCCTCCGTTACGCCGAGTGCGCATACGATGACGCCCGCGCCGATAGCCGCGAGCAGAACAAACACCGGTAGGGGCCCCGCGAGCGAGGGACTCGCAACGAGCAAGACAACGAACGCTCCCCACCCGAGGGCGAGCCGGCAAGCGTGGGACGAGTCAGGATGCGAGAGCGAAAAGAAACGCGGGCACAATCGGGAGTGATTCTGCGGGGTCGTCCTCAGTCGCGTACTCCGCGTCCCGCCGGCCGTCGTCCCAAACTATCGTCTTAGCCTGCGCACCTTCCGCGCACGCCCCCCTGTAAAGCGCTGGCCGCGACCCACCCCCACTAATCCTGAGTCGCCGCCACCGTCGCCCCACGCCCGCCCAACGACATCGCTCTCGACAAGGTCCGTGTTAAATTTACCAACATGCGAAACGCGCTTTCAAACCCGTTCCAACCAGGGTCTGACGTAGTGCCGGAGATCTGGGCAGGCAGAACGGAGCAGCTGAGTGACTGGCGCGATGTTCTGCGGCCGCGGCTGCAGGCAGGGCTGTTTGAGCGTGGCCGCACAATACTGGGCGAACCTGGGCTAGGTAAGTCCTCCCTCGTCCGCCGAATCGCGGCGCAGGCTGAGCGAGACGGCGACTGGGTCACCCCCCAAATCCGCTTGGCACTTGGTACAGATCCACTAAAACGAATTGCTGCGGAGGTCCTGAGGCTCGCCGAGGAAGCAGGCCTGGCCGCGGCGCGGGAGAACCGCATCACGGTGCTGCTGGATCGGGTGCAGTCGGTTGCAGCGAGCGGCGTATCGGTGGGTCTCCGCGATCGGGTGGGCGTCGAGCCGCATATCGCGCTAACAGAGGTGTTGGTCGAGGTTGGTCATGCCGCCATCCGCCAGGGCAGGGTAGTACTCATCCACGTCGACGAGGTGCAGAACATCACCGATGAGAACCTGCTGTCGCAGGTCCTCATCTCACTGGGGGACGCGATCACTCGGGAAGTCGACGTCGACGTCCCCGCAGTGGGGGTTGTGACCCGTTCGCTGCCCATCGCGGTGTATCTGACCGGCCTGCCGGAGTTCGATGACCGCTCAGGCGCCCGGAAGGGCGCGACGTTCGCTCGCCGCTTCGCGACCACCACTCTGGAACCGATCGATGATGACGACCTGCGAAGCGCTCTTCGCCCTCTCATCGTGTCGGGATGGGAGGTGCCCTCCCCCGAAGGAACGATGGGCTTGGTGCGACTTTCGCCTGACGCGGCAGAGACCATCATCGATGTGTGCCGGGGGGAGCCTTTCCTGTTTCAGCTGGCCGGGCAACGTGCGTGGTACGCCGGCGACGGTGATGTCATCACCCGCGACGACGTCCAGAAGGGCTGGCGCCAGGCGCAACCCGAAGCGATCTCCCACGTCGAGCGCATCCTTGAGCGCCTCCCCCAGAGAGAACGAGAGTTCGTCACCGCGATGGCCGAACTTCCCCCACGGGACAGGAGTCAGGGCCAGATCGCCGCACGCGCGGGCTTTGCCAAAGCAACCGATGCCGGCACGCCGTCACAACGCCTCGATCGCGTGCGCGGCATCATCGGACGCGGCAAGGTCTACACGTTCCGCCATCGCGCGATCGAGGCGTTCCTCACCAGCGACTGGCCGACGATCAACTAGCTCCCGGACGCACGGATCAGCTCTCCGTCCGGTACGAGACGCGCTGCTCGGCGTATGAGGTGGGCACCGAGGCGACGCTGAGCCGCTGTGGCCTCACAGCCGTAGGAGAAGCGCTGCAGCCAAACGGCGAGGACGGACGGAGATCGCCGTGATACGTCAGGCTTCACTAGCCACGGCATCGCGACTCTTGATCGTCACGTTGAAGACCCTCCCGAATGCAAGGGGCGCGGAACGGGAGGGTCTATCACTCTCCGAAGCAATTACGGAGACGGATCGGTTGCCGCAGAACCGCGATCACAAGCCGCACGGT
Source organism: Actinomycetota bacterium (assembly GCA_016870695.1). Lineage (GTDB taxonomy): Bacteria > Actinomycetota > Actinomycetes > Actinomycetales > Microbacteriaceae > Microbacterium. Next base: position 6,544 of record VGAV01000015.1, read on the forward strand.
TTTATCGTGCCCCACTCGAAAACCCCCCACTCCGACTTCTCGAGTGGGACACCCTCACACTCTCTCCCGCCGGGTTGGACACGTCAAACGACATGCCTGGAAAGCGCGGCACAGATGACGAAGCGGCACCCGTCGCTGCATCCAACCCGCGAGCACCGTCGCGCAGGGTGATCGAGCGGCGTGTCTCCCACTTCGCCCCAAAAGCGGGAACGGGCCCGCGTCTTTGTCCAGCTCGATCCTTGTGGAGAGAGGGTTGCTAGCTAGCAGCGCCCGCTCAACGTAGTCAGCGTCCCTCGCGTCAAGCAGGCACGTGGATGACGCGACGTCGTGTCGATGACGCAAGAGTGTGCGATTTGCAAGGGGGTGCGGGAAGCGCTGATGTGATTTCGACTGGGTGACGCAAGGCTTAGCCCGTCAGGCTCGGCCGGCGTCAACGCGGAAGGAGACGCATCATGCGTGCCGTCGTTTTCAAGGAACCGTTCAAGCTCAGTGTCGAGGAGGTCCCCGATCCGCGGATCGAGGAGCCGCTGGACGCGATCATCCGCATCACCACCGCCAACATTTGCGGATCCGATCTTCACCCGTATGAGGGTCGAGCGCCCCTGGAAGGGGGCATGGTCCTCGGCCACGAGAACATGGGCATCGTGGAGGAGGTCGGTCCGGGGGTGAACCGCATCAAGGTCGGCGACCGCGTATCGGTACCCTTCAACCTCGCTTGCGGTACTTGTCGCAATTGCAACGATGGGTTCACGTCCGCGTGCCTGCGGGCAAACCCCTCCGGCCAGCCCGGCGCGGGGTACGGGTACCCGGGCATGGGCCCCTACTGGGGTGGTCAAGCCGAGCTGCTGCGTGTGCCGTGGGCTGACTTCAACCTCCTCGAGCTTCCCGCCGGGAAGGACAAGGAAGCGGACTTCACCATGCTGTCCGACATCTTCCCCACCGGGTACCACGGCACCGAGCTGGCCATGGTCGGCCCCGGCAAGTCGGTTGCGGTCTTCGGCGCCGGGCCCGTGGGGTTGATGGCTGCTCACAGTGCGTTCATCCGTGGCGCGTCACAGGTATTCGTTGTCGATAAGGAACCGGACCGGCTCGCGCTGGCGGCCAGCATCGGCGCCACCGCCATTGACTTGTCCGACGGCAACCAGACCGAGCGGATCATGGACGCCACCGACGGTTTCGGAGTCGACTGCGGTGTCGAAGCGGTGGGCTACCAGGCGCACGACGCACACGGCGAAGAACATCCCGAACTCGTCCTGGATAACCTCGTCGAGGTCGTCCGCGCAACCGGACACATTGGTGTCGTCGGCGTCTACGTCCCTGAGGACCCCGACGCGGCAACGGAAACCGCCAAGAGCGGACGCATCGCGTTCAACTATGGGCAGGCGTTCGAAAAGGGCATCAGCATCGGGTCCGGACAGTGCCCGGTCAAGCGATACAACCGGGAGCTTCGCGACCTCATCATTCACGACAAGGCCGCTCCCTCCTTCATCGTGTCGCACGAGCTGAGCCTGGACGACGCCGTGGATGCCTACGCCCGGTTCGACAAGCGCGAGGACGGCTGGACCAAGGTCCTCCTTCACCCCTAACGCCGGCTGCAGCTGCACGTCACACCCGTCGCCGTAGACGGCGCGCGGGTGACCTCAATGCGGCAGGTCGCCGAGAAGGTGGACACAGCGGGGCGGGCTCGCCACCGCCCCGCTGTGTCCACCCACTCTCGCATGACCGAACTCGTTGTCCTACCGTCTTGACGGCCGCCCGTCATGCCGGGAAGTTCTCTGCCCCCAGCACGCGGGCCAGGTGCGCCGCGTTGGCTGCGATGGTGGCGTTGGTGGCGGCGGTCTTCTCGGGGGTTTGGTCCAGGTCGTTGTAGTCGGTGGCGTGCATCGCTTCGCCATTCCAGTACGTCACTGCCTGGGCGGGAATGGTGTACCCGACGTCGTTCAGCGCTTGGAACAGATCGGCGCTGATTTTGTGAGCACCGTCCTCGTTGCCGACGACGGCGACGACGGCGACCTTCCCGAACAGAATGGGCCGCCCGTCGGCGTCCGTCTCGCTCAGTTCAGCGTCCAGACGCTCGAGCACCCGCGCGGCGACGGAGGACAGGTGCCCCATCCACGTGGGCGTTCCAAACACCAGAATGTCCGCTGCTAGTAGCTTCTCTCGCAGGGCGGGCCACTCATCACCCTCCCCCATGTCCTTCTCGACCCCCGGCAGCACGTTGTGATTGACAACACGGATGATGTCGGTGGTGACGTCGTGCTGCAGCAGCTGCGCTGCGACCTCGGTCAAGATCTTTTCGGTGCTGGACGGGGCTGACCCGGCTTTCAGGGTGCAGTTCAAAGCGACAGCGGTGACCATACGAAACTCCCTCAACGATGACGTGGTGAGCACACACTCACAACCCACGCCCTCGTCCGCAACCACCTTGAGGGGTCACGCCCCCCGCCCCCGGTCCACCAGCATGGGCGGCCTCCGGCAGCATCTACCGCGTTTGCTCCGGCGGGCATTCGGTGCCGAGGATGACCGGCCCGTGCGGAGAGAAATCCTGCTCATCCTGCGCGATGCGGAACGTCATGGGTTCTCGCGCTTCGCGGTGTGCTGGCGGCCCCTGCGGTTCGGGAACGATGTACAGCCCGTGCGGGCCAGCGGCAACCTCCGTCAGGGCATGAAGCCAGTCCCGGTTGAGCTGAGGGGGACGCGACCCGTGAAATTTGAAGAGGATGTTTGAGCTTGGGTGCAACCACACCGTTGTTCTGCCTCCCCCCGTGCTGATGTCTTCCCTCCAGGTGAACGTGAAGGACTCATTACGCCGGAGCTTGGAGGTGATCACCCGTTCGAGATGAGCGAGAGCACGATCCTCGAATTCAACTTTTGCTAACGCGTCGACGATGAACCGGCCCATGAAAAGCTCCTAAGTAGTTCGGGCCACGGTTTTCACGGCGCCGGTTCTATCGATGATGTACGCGTCATTGTGGCAGGCCGCAGCTCTTCGACTGGCCACCAAGGTGAACAAGCGCGTCGCCCGGTTTGAGACGTGTCTAGGTGTGATGCGCTGTGGGGCGACACCGGAGTAGCTATCTCTGCAGTTCGTCGGCGGTCGTCACCTGCGCGTTGAGCAGGATCTGATCGAAAAGTTGATGCCCGAGGCGAGTGGTCCTGACGACCTCACGCTCCGCTACGCACGAGCACCCGGCCATCGGTTGCCGCCCTTACGCCACGAGTGACGCGCGCACGCGCGGGCGACCTCACCGGCCAATCTCGGTGCGCTGCACGCGCTGCGCCGCCGAGCGTGACGGCCGCGCCTTTTGTGCATCCCTAGGCATGCCCTTCACGGCATCGGTCGCCGGCTTGGCGTTGCCGACGTCGGCGCTCATCTTCGCGGCTACGGCCTCCTTGTCGATGCCGTTGGCCTCGAGCAGGTTCGCTTCGTCCTCACGGCGCTTCGCGGAGTCGTACATGGGGCCGACATTGGTGCGTGCCGACTTGGCTGCGCGCTCGTGCGACTGTGCCTCCTCGCGCGCCTGGGCGCGCTCCCCCACGCCCTGCGGGGTGTTCTGTGCGCGCTCGTCCGCTGCCTCGGCTTGGCGGTCGGCGCGGTCGGCTTCGCGCATCAGCAGCGCCGTCTCTGCCGCGTCGCTTGTGCTGCGCTGGCGTTCCGTTTCGGACTGCCGGCGTGATAGCTCGGCGTCGACGGCTGCTTGCACCGCCAGGGGGTCGCCGCCGGCTTGGGCGACGTCGACGCCGTAGCGGGTGCGCAGCTCGTCGCGCATGTGCGCCTCAACGCGCACGGCCTGGTTGTCTTCATTGCCCCACGCGCGGGCCGTGGCCAACGTCGTGCCGATCTGCTCGGGGGTCGCACGCTCCCACCAATCGCTGCGGTAGACGCCGCTGAGCTCGGCGCGCGCGGACTGCCGTTCGGCCTCGAGCCGGGATGCCAGCTCCCGCGCTTGCTGCTGACTCTCGGCGTGCGCTCGTCGGGCTGCTTCCTCGCGCTGCCGGGCGATGATCTCTCCCACGCGGCCGGCGGCGGTTACTGCGACGCGGAGCTGCCCTTCGAACGCTTCGGCAATGCCGTCGCTCTCATCGGCCATGACGTGCTCCTCTCATCGTTCCGGGCCTTGGTCGGGCCGCCGGGTTGTGGGCGTGCGGGGTCGGCTCGGTTCGATCTTCGACGGGAGCGGCGAGGTTGTTCCCGTGCGCCGGTTCTTCTCAGCCCGGTTCATCTTGTTCAGCGCCTCGCGCGTGGCCTCGTCGATCACCGCGGACATGTCGATTCGGCGCGGTTCGGTCTTCGTGGCCGCGACCGCGGTGGCCATTGTCGACGTCGCCGGCAGGGCGGCGCGCACGCGCACGAGACGGGCGCGAATATCGGTGGCGATCGCTTCCGCGTGGCGTGCCTGCTGTGCAGCCTTGGCCGCGTCATAGACAGCCTGGGTGAGGTTCATGAGCTGTCGCAGCATGGCGGCTTGCGCGGCGGTTCCCTGCCCGCCTCGAATGGCGCTAGCGAGGAGCATTGCTGCACCGCCGGCCGACACCCGCCCCTCCTTCTGCGGCTTGGTGTGGCCGCGGTAGGTCTGTGCCGACTTCGCCAGCTCGTCGGATGCCGCGGCGAGGTCGCCGGGTGTTTCTTCGACGGCGTTAGACCATGCCGCGAACGCTCCCGACGTCTGCCGCGCGACGTGCGCCCATGTGTCGCGGTCGTCGAGCGGAACCGAGCGCAGCGTCTCCCGTAGCTCGCCCAGCTCGGCGGTGTACCGATCCCACAGCTCGGGGTCGGGCTCAGCTGTCTCGCGCCCCGGTGCCACGGGCCGCTGGTTGCGCTTCGCCGCGTTCCACTCGGCCGCGGCCTCCATCGCGCCGGTCGGGTTGTCGGGCCACTCGGCGCGCAGTCGCGGCAGGGTGAGGTCGCGGCCCAGGTGACCGCCGCCGTACCAAATGGGACGCTCGCCGCCGGCGGGCTTCGCGGCCACCGAGTAGCCGGTGATGACGTCGGTCTGGCCGTCCGCGTAGCGGGGTCGGACGACGACGACACCGGAGCGTCGGAGACGGCGCACGAACTCGGCTTCGTTCTCGCTCGCGCTGGCGCACGCGCGCACCTTGCGGGCGAGGTCGTTGCGGGGAGCGTTGAGACGAATCTCAGCGGTGATCCGCGTCTGCCGCTCGCGCGGGTCGAGCTGGTGCCAGGGGGTGACGTCGCCGCCGACCTGCGCGGCGTGCGCTTCGTACTTGCGCTGTGCGAACAGCGCCGAACGCTCCTCGACCTTGGCCTGCTCGGCGGGGCTGTAGCCGCGCGTGGCGCGCTCGCCCTTCGACGACTCCAACAGCTCTAGGCCGTGCTTCACTTCGAGGGCTCGTGCGGCGTTCTGCGCGCGCACGTAGTCGAGGTGAGTAGAGGCCTTCGTGCCGTCCTCGCGGACGAGGTTGACGGCGATGTGGATGTGGTCGTTACCGGACTTGGACAGGCCGTGACGGACTGCGACCCAACGGCACGGTGCCTTGGTGCCGTCGTTGTCGTCGAACCCCATCGCGGCGACAAAGTCGGTGGCGATCGCGTTCCACTCGGCGTCGGTCTTGATGCCCTCCTCGGCGCGCAGCGAGAGGGAGGCGTGCCAGACGTGACCGCCCTTGACGTCGACCCCGAGCTGCTTGTGCGGGCGGTCGAGGTGACGCGCGATCGCCAGGCCGCTGTCGCGGCTCAGCTCGGCGTCGTCGTACCACGCCATGAGCGCGTCGTCGCCCGCGACAAGGTGCGGCTCCGTGTGCTCGTTGTGGCGACCGCCGCCGACGAGATACGTCACGAGGCCCGACATGCGATCGCCCCGCGTGATGTTCGGCATCACGTCAAGCTCAGCTCGTCGGTCAGCTCGTCGATCCGCATCGCCGTCTTGCGCACCGCTGCGAGCGTCGCGGACGTCTCGGGGTGCAGCTCGCGCGTGGCGTTGGTGGCCTTCGCGATCTGGTTGACGTTGTTCGAGATAGCGGCGAGGAGGCGGTGCAGCTCGTACAGCTTCGTGATCGTCGCGCGACGCTCGGATGCCGTCTCGCCCGCATCCTGCGCAAGCGCACTCTCTACGAGAAGGCGCGGAATCGTCACGCCCTGAGCGAGGGCCAGGCGCAACAGCGCGCCCTCCTCCTCGGGGCTGGCGGTCACAACGTGACGGGCCATACGACCGCCGGGCACGTTCACGCGTCGACGACGCTCGGACGGGCGAGGCGTAGGCGTCTCATCGGACATGCTCACCCTCCCTTCGGCCCAGCGCAGCGACCCCGCCCTTGCGGGGACCGCACACGTCGAGTGTGCCGCACCTTTCGACGCATGTCGAGAGGCCGAGCCCGGTTATGGCACATAATTGCATAGCCTGCTCCGGGCCACAATCGAAGAAGAGTGGCTCACGGCGACAGCCGGGAGTGGTCGCTACTTCGCCACAAAGGTCCTGCTGCAAGCGCGAAGAACCTCGCACGGCCGGCGCAGCATCCGTAGGCTGCTTATATGGCTAAAGAGCTCTCCCCCCAGGAAGCAATCGAGCGCGCTCAGCGCGCACTCGATGATCGACTGACGTCGGTTCGCGAGCTGGCCGAATCTCGGCAGAACCTCGCAGACGTGCGTGAGGCATCCGCGGCGCGGATCGCTGAGATTGAACGCGAGGAGCGCGAAAAGGTCGCCGCTGCCGAGCGTGACGACGCACGCGCCTACAGCGCGACGATCGACGCCGGATGGACGCCCGCCGAGCTGCGCAAGATCGGCTTCGCGGAGGCGGCACAGAAGCGCGCACCGCGCAAGCGCCAAGGGCGCAAGTCGACGTCGGGTGAGGCCGCGGCGACGCCGCCGGCCGACGCCGCCGACAACGGCGGCGAGGGACAGTCGTACGGCGGCTGACGTATCCCCCTGACCACCTGTGGACGGCCCGAGCTACCTCCGGGCTCCACCCGCCCACAGGTGGACAGCGGGACCCTAACTGTCCGACCGCTCCGCGGCCTCGTTGGGAGGACTCCCCCTCCCCCTGATGCCCGGGATTGTGTCACAGCCCAACACCCCGTCAAGGGCGCATCGCGTCACTTACGTGATGCGACAAGCCGCACCCTTGACGGGGTGCCGTGCTGTGAAGGGCGGCATGTATCAGGGGGACGGGGAAAGAGTAGTGATGACGTCCGGTTAGGACGCTGCCGGCTGCTGCTCGTCGACGTCGCGAGACAGGTCGGCGTAGGCGCGGGAGGCGGTCGACTTGTCGACGCCGAGCACGCGCCCGATGTGCGCGAAACTCAACCCGTCGTCCTCCCGCATGCGACGTAGCTGCGTGAGCTGATCGGCACTGAGCTTCGACGGTCGGCCGATCGGCTTCCCCTGCGCGCGAGCGTGATCCATGCCGCGCTGCGTGTTCTCCCGGATCGTGTCGATGCGCAGCTCTGCGAACACGGCGACGATCCCGAACAGGGCACGGCCCATCGGGGTTGTCGTGTCGATCTGCGGTTCGGTCAGACTCCGAATGTTGATGCCGCGTTCGCGCAGCTCGTTCAACGTGTCGAGGATGATCCGTTCGCTGCCGCCGAGACGATCGAGGCGGCGCACCAAGAGGGTGTCACCCTCGCGGAGATAGTCGAGGCACGCGACCCACTGAGGGCGCGCAGCGATACGGCTGGACTCGCTGTGGTCGACGAACACACGGGTAGCGCCGGCCGCGCGCAGCTCGGCCTCCTGCGCCTCCGGGTTCTGCTCCCGACGCGAGACACGGGCGTATCCGATCACCTTCGTCATCGCTGCTCCTCCTCGCTCTGTCGACGGGCCTCGGATGCCCGCTGAATGTTCTTCCCCCACAGGGCCAGCGCTCCCCCGGCGACGACGACAAAGATCGTGACCGCGACGCTCGGGGTCTGCCCCGAGTCGACGCACACGCCGAGATACCCGACGAGGAAACCGCCGTACATGACGGCGATAGCGGCGAGGGATGCACGCTGGCGGCGCAGATCGTCGACGTGCCGCACGGTGAAGTACAGGGCGACGATCCCGACGAGGATCGTCAAGCTCCCCGCGGCCATGATGACGACGCCTGGCACGGTCATTTCTCGAGCCCGCCTGTCGGGAACCGGTCGGACATGTAGCCGGGGCCGCTGCGGCGCGCCTGGGGCGGCTGCTGGCCGCTCTGGCCGGCGCCCCTGGTCGCTTCCTTCGGGGACCGCTGGTAGCTGCCGCTGATGACGGCTCGGACGTCTGCGAGAGGGTCGGCCGCGGGGGCCGGCTTCTCGACGCTGATCGCGTGGAACACCGGGACGAGCGACGTCGGATCGGGAGCGAACGCGAACATGTCGGGACGGCTCATGGCGGATGCCTGGTTCCACTGCTCGGGGGTCACCCGGTCGAACTCGAACCGGAACGGTGAGCCCTCGGCAAGGTCGTGCATGAACTGCTTCGAGGTGCGCCCGTTGCCCTCGCGGAACGGGTGCGCCTGGTTCACGTACGCGAACACGGTGGCGCTGGTGGCGATGAAATCGTTACGACTGATCGAGGCCCAGTCCGTCGACGTGGCGAGCTGGTGCACCTCGGACAGGTAGCGGTCCACCTCGCCGTCGTCGACGCGACCGAACTCGCGTCCCGCGCCCTTCGACATGTTGACCGTCCGGTACTCCCCCGCCCACTCGTAGACGTCTTGAAACAGGTGCCGGTGGATCGCCTTCAAGTGGTCCGCGTCGAACGTCTTCGGAATATCGACCATCCCCGCTTCCAGCTCTGCGCCGCGGCGGGCGGTACGCCCGTACTCGCGCTCTTTCAGCTCGAAGAAGTCGCGCTCATCGAACTTGTTGCGCAGCGTCCCGTTGCCGAGCTGCGGGCTGCACGTCTCGGGGTAGAAGTACGACTCCCAGGTGTCGAACCCGTCAGCCACGTCAGGCTGCGCCGACGATGCCGGCGGCGCGTCGAGACGCCTCGGCCGCGCGGTGAGCTGCGGCATCCGAACGACGGTCGTACTCGGCCGCGTCGATCGCGCCGCGAACGTAGTCCGTCAAGTTCTCGACGTCCTCGCGCGTGGGCTTCCAGCCCTCGTGCCAGCCGGCGGCGAGGGACTGCACCACGGCACGACGCTGCTTGTCGTCGAGCTGCGCGAACAGCTCCGGGTACTGCTGCTCGATCTTCATCTGAGACTCGGCCACGGTGGCTCCCTTCAACCCTCCCAGTCTACCAAATGATGCAAAAGGGCTATACTGAATTTCGCACCAATTCGGGTTTTGCGACGGGGTTTTGCACCGCGACGATCCGCGAGATTCCGGCACCTCGTCGACGGCCCTGCGGGTGGTGCGAAACCGATCGGTTTTGCACGCCCGGTGTTCATCGGTGAAAACCGATATGATCGGCGGGTGACGATGACACAAGATCTTGCAGCTGCCGTCTCCCTGTTCCACTCTCTTGCCGATCACAGTCGCCTGTCGATACTGCGTCGGCTGTCAGCCGGTGAAGCTCGGGTGAGGGACCTGACCGATGAGCTCGGCTTGGCGCAATCGACCGTGTCGGAGCACGTTGGATGCCTCCGCGAATGCGGGCTTGTCGTTGCCCGCAGTGAGGGCCGGCAGAACTTTTACTCTGTCTCCACTCCTGAGGTGATCGATGTTCTCGAAGCGGCCGAGCGCCTCCTCGCCGCGACGGGTTTCAAGGTCGATCTGTGCAAGACGTACGGGAGCGACGCCCGATGATCGGAACCATCGTGGCTGCCATCGGCCTGTTCGCGGCGACGAACATTGACGACATCGTCGTCCTCACCGTTCTGTTTCTCGCGTCCGCACGCGGAGCCCTCCCGGGATGGAAGGTCGTGGCCGGGCAGTACCTCGGCTTCATCGCCCTGGTCGCAATCAGCAGCCTCGCCGCCGCGGGCCTGACCATCGTCCCGGACGAATGGGTCGGGCTGCTGGGCCTGGTCCCACTTGCGATCGGTGTGTACGGGCTGATTCGTACGCTCCGACGTCGCGGCGACGATGACGACGACGACGAAAGCTCCATCAGCGCCGGGGGCCTGCTCGGAGTTGCCGGCATCACCATCGCAAACGGCGCCGACAACATCTCGCTGTACACCCCTGTGTTCCGCACCAACCCGGTTCCGGACACCATCGTCACC